>JAEUUQ010000304.1 GCA_016787505.1 Saprospiraceae bacterium
CCGATGAGCGAGATGGGGATAGCCAGTGCAGGTATCACCGTACTACGCCAGTCGCGCAAAAACAGAAAAATGATCAGCACCACCAGCACGAAGGCCATCAATATCGTTTCTTCCACTTCTTTGATAGAAGCGCGGATGTACTCGGTCGTGTCAAAGCCTATGCCAACAGTAATATCCGCAGGCAAATCTTTTTTGATCTGTTCGAGCCGCTTATATACCTCGTCGGCAATCTCTATGTGGTTAGAGCCGGGTTGTGGGGTCACGGCATTGCCCACCATCGGTACGCCGTCGCGTTTGAGAATGGTGCGCAAGTTTTCGGGGCCCAACTCGGCGAAGCCAATATCGCGAAAACGCACAATATTGCCGTTTTCCGACTTGAGGATCAGGTTGTTAAATTCTTCGGGGGTAGTAAGGCGCCCCAGGGTGCGCACGGTCAACTCGGTGGTATTGCCTTCTACACTACCCGAGGGCAATTCGATATTTTCTCTTTGCAGGGCGTTGCGCACGTCAAGCGAAGTAAGTTGATAGGCGGCCAGTTTTTTGGGGTCTATCCACAGGCGCATGGCGTATTTTTTCTGACCCCAGATGCGGATTTCACTTACGCCGTTGATGGTTTGGAGGCGTTCTTTAAATGTATTTTCGGCTATATCGCTGAGTTCCAGCAGCGAGCGCTGGTCGCTCCGTATATTAATAAAAATAATAGGCTGCGAGTCGGCGTCGGCTTTGGCTACCACCGGTGGATCGGCGTCGACGGGCAATTGGCCTACCACTTGCGACACCTTGTCGCGCACGTCATTGGCGGCAGCTTCGATATCGCGCTCCAGGTTGAATTCTACGGTAACCGTACTGCGGCCGTCGCGGCTCACGGAAGTGATTGAGCGGATACCTTCGATACCGTTGACCGACTCCTCGACGACCTCGGTAATCTGCGATTCGACAATATTGGCATTGGCGCCGATATAAGAGGTTGAGACCGTCACAATGGGCGGATCGACGCTGGGGTATTCGCGGATGCCCAGGTAGCTCAATCCGATAAAGCCGAACAGCACGATAGCTATCGCCATTACAGTGGCTAATACAGGGCGTTGTATACTGGTGGATGATAAACTGCTCATGCGCTGCAGGGTTTATTGCATGGAAGTAATAGTAACATCTGCGCCCGGCTTGATCTGCAATACGCCGGTAGTGATCAAAGTATCTCCTTCTTGCAAACCACTGATTACCTGGATGTCCGCATCCTGGCGCAGGCCGGTTTCAATAGTTACCGGCTGTGCTTTGCCATTGCGATATACATACACCTTTTTGCCGCCCAACTCGGGCACTACGCTTTCGGTGGGTATCATGATAGTTGCCGCATAAGATTGGAGGCTGACGGTGACGGTAGAGAAGGCGCCAGGCAAGATCAGCCCACGATCATTGGGGGCGGAAGCTTTGAGTTTGTAGGTGCGGGTGGCGGCGTCAATATTTGGTTCAGAGGCGGCTACCGTGGCATTGAAATTGCCGGCCACGCCGTCAAGTTTAAACTGCACACGCGTGCCGGGTTTGACGACTTGAGAATACCGCTCCGGTACCGAAAACTCGAGTTGTATGGGGTTTATATTCACCAGCGAGATAATAGGGCTGCCGGGGGAAAGGTAACTGCCTTCGCTAATTTGGCGCAAGCCCAATTTGCCGCTGAATGGCGCCCGTATTGTCCGTTTTTCTACTTGGGCGTCGTTGAGGGCAATTTCGGCTTTTACTTTTTCTACTTCGGCTTTGGCTACTTCGTATTCCTGGAGACTCACGCCTTCTCTTTCGTAGAGCGCTTTGAGACGCTCCGCAATTTTGATATTGAGTTCTTTCTGCACCTCCAGGCGTTTGCGTTCCGCCTGCAATTCAGATACGTCGAGTTGAACAAGCGGGGTTCCTTTGTTAACCGTAGTTCCTTCTTTAAACAAAATTTTCGCCACTTTGCCGGGTACCTCGCTACTGATGGTTACTACTTCATTAGGAGAAGTTGATCCGTTTACGAGGATATAGTCGTCAAGCGTGCCTTTAGATATGCGGATGGCTTTTACAGGCACGGGGCCCTGGCCGAATGGGCTGCCTTTAGGGGCAGCGGATGGCGCGGCAGTTGTTTCCGCCTCGTCTTTGCCTCCCAATACATTGGTGCGATACAAAATAAAAATAACGGCAAGCAGGAGGATGCCAACGATGGCAATATTGCGAATGCGTCGATTGTGATTCATATGAGTCGGTTGACAATTTAAGGGCTGTAAATTACTTATTTCCATTTAATATTACACCCTCCGCTGGGGTATTGCTTCTCATCAACAGCGCGACCTTCAAGAACGGAGTCGAGGGCTGCACGCAAATCGCGGCCGTCGAGGGGCTCCTGATTGGCTGGGCGCGAACGGTCGAGCCGCCCCCGGTATACCAACCTGCGATTGCCGTCAAATACATAAAAATCGGGAGTGCAGGCGGCATCATAGGCCCTGGCTACTTCCTGAGATTCATCGTACAAATAAGGGAAAGTATATCCGGCCTGGACGGCTGTTTCTTTCATCTTGTCGGGGGCGTCATCGGGGTATTTCACTGCGTCATTCGAACTGATGCCCACAAAACTAACGCCTATGGCCTGGTATTCGCGAGCCAGCCGGCTTATTTCGGGGTTTACATGCACTACATAAGGACAGTGGTTGCACAAAAACATTACAACTGTGGCCTTGTCAGAAACGATATCGTCGAGCGAAATCATGTTTCCGCTCACGGTATCGGGCAGTGCAAAATGTGGCGCCTTTGTTCCTAAAGGCAGCATGGTAGATTCGGTGAAAGCCATGTATTCAGGATTATTCAGTTGTAGGTTGTAAGTTGTAGGTTTACTTACACAACCTACAACCTACAACCTACAACAGTTCTATTTACACTCCGGATTAATCCCCAGCACATAATTCTCCACCACCCGGATAGCGGGGGCGGCTTCAGCGCCGGCAAAACCGGTAATCATTTTGTCTTGCAGTTTTTCAGCGGCTAATTGGGTGAGTTGGGCGGCAACGGGCGTATACGACCAGTGCCATTTTTCTTCGTGGTAACCGGTAGTTCGCCCCGCCGAATAAGGCTGGCAAAAGCCAAAAGCAGAGGCGTTGGCTACCAGCCAGCCATATACCTTTTTACCTTCGCCGGTGAGAAAATGTTCGTCTTCCAGCGAATTGAGGTCGATATCTGTGCCCCAGTGATGGCGCGAAGCGCCGGGCATAGCACTGTATTCCAGTATTTTCAGGGCGCGTTTTTGGGGGTCGGGTATCGTTTTCGTCAAATCTTGTCCGTCCACTTTTTTGCGGCCGGTCCATTTGGCTTCCCAAAGTCCTTTTTGATAATCGAAATTGCGGGTGGCGGAGATAACAAGCAGATTAATGCCGTCTTGCTTGGCGGCTTCGTGCATTCGCTGAAAAGCCTCATAGGTATCTTTGCGCAGATACATACCCTCGCGGCTGGCAAACGAAGGCGCAACAAGCGTAAAATCGGGGTGTTTGGCCGGGTCAAACCGCCCCATGAGATAATCCGTATCAAAGGCTGCGGATGGTTGCTGGGTTGGTTCAGCGGGAGATGTAGCGAGCGACAAGGAGGCGCCGGCAGGCGGGCCGCCTTTGCCCGCAGGCTGGGAACAGGCCGTCAATACAAGTGATATAAAACCTAACAAAAGACGCATAGAGTCGGTTCTAATGTGTAAAATCAATACTCAAATTCCATTCGCTCAGAAGGGAAATCAAAAAGACATTTTTCCTTGATGAGCGTAGCTACTTTTGCCGGCACCATGGCTTCCCAGCCCGGCTCGCCCTGCTGGAGCATAGACAATACCTCCTTAGAAAAAATGTGCAAAATCTCGGGATTATAACCCGTCACATCTTCTATTTGGCGATTATCGAGCAGGTGTTGATAGATAAATTTGATCCCTTCCGGAATGGGCATATGCCGGGCTGTCATCAGTTCGTCGCTGCCTTCCTGCATAGCCGGGTATACATACATGCGCACATTGGCGGTGAATAGTTCGCCAAAAGCCGCCAACAAGCTACCTTCCCGGTTGTGATAGTATTTTTCATTCACCAGGTCGAGCAATTCGCGTACGCCCGTGACCAGTCCCAGCCGGTTTATTTTGAATTCTGATAGGTAAGTGATCAGCTTTTGGTATTCTGCGCAATCAGTGATCAGCACCATTTGCCCCAGGGCGTTGAGCAATTCTACGCGGTCGAGGTAGTCCTGCTCGTCCAGTTCACCTTCGGCTCGCAGGTTATCAAGGGTAATCTCGGTGAGCAGGCAGCTTTTCGAGGCATCTACATCTGGATCTTGCCTGAATTGCTGGAAGCTGGCGCGCAACATGTCGAGGTTGACCAGGGTGGGTGGGCGAAAACTTCCGCGGACCACCAGCGCATCTTTTTTATAAATAGATTCAGAGGGGTGCATCGAGCGGCGGTCGGGGCCGAACATGGCTACTTCTGTGAGTCCGTGTTTCACCAGCCAAAGGCAGAGCAGGCGATTATCCACCGATTCAAAATCGGGACCGGTAAGGCGCACCATGTCTATCCTGGCGCGGCCGCGCAGGCCGTCGTAAAGCGATTGGAGCAATACCTCCGGATCGTTGGGGTAGCGATAGCAGGCGTAGATCAGGTTGACGCCCAGGATGCCGATGGCTTGTTGCTGGAGGTGGTTGTCGTTGTCGAGCAGGCGCACATGAAGTAC
>JAEUUQ010000347.1 GCA_016787505.1 Saprospiraceae bacterium
TCCGACAAGGCGCCGTCACCCGAGCAAACCGTGGAATTGCGGTGTTCCATGCCGTCGCCGTCTACCCAGGGGTTGAAGCTGAGCAGGAAGGTGTATTTGCCAAAATCGAACTGCGGCAGCTCGCCATAAATGGCTTTTTCCTCTTCCACAATGGCCTTGACATTTTCGGCATATTTGTCGAGTTGCTCGTCAGTACCCTCGTGCATAATGGCGATTTCGATAGTGTATTTGCGGCCGTCGGAGCTGCTTTGCCAGCTTCTTCTATCTATCTCGCCCACCATTGTAGGGCTGTCAAAGAAGTAGTAGTAATTGGGCGCCCTGAACCGGTTGTCGTCCAGGCGCTCTAATTGCGTAGCTACCTGCCAGTCCGGATGATTTTCCAGTTTAAACGAAAGCAGCACAGGCCGGTGTTCGAGCCCGACGCCGTAGATAAACACGGCCGGCATATTGAGGTGAAGTTTACGGTTGTCGACGCCGGCGTAGGTGCCGTCGGCGCGGTTGGCATACAAAGTATAGGCGAGTTGCACATGCCCGTCGTGGCCGGTGACTTCCCACGAAGCCAGGTCGGTATGGTAAACTTTCAACTCGCGACCCCGGCCGTCGGTAGCGCGCAGGTCGTACATGTTTTTGGCAAAGTGGTGAAGGGCATAGCGCCCCGGAGAGGCTTGGGGAAAGCGCAGTTTGAGCGGCGCGTCGGGTAAAGCGGGAAAAGTGGCCACAACGCGGATTTCGTGGTGTGCGAGGTCGGCGTCATACACTTCATAAGAAATCGCCTCCTGGCCGGCGGCCATGGCGATAAGGGCAAAAGCCAATAGTACCGA
Source organism: Saprospiraceae bacterium (assembly GCA_016787505.1). Taxonomy (GTDB): domain Bacteria; phylum Bacteroidota; class Bacteroidia; order Chitinophagales; family Saprospiraceae; genus JABWBR01. The sequence goes on from JAEUUQ010000347.1 coordinate 822, forward strand.
CAGCAGGTATCTCATGCAATAGATATAAATAGTGTGAAATATCGTTAGTGCTTATTCGCCCAGTATTTTCCGCTTTTGCAGGGCAAATTCTTCGTCAGTCAACACCCCCTTATCGCGCAGTTCGCCGAGCTTGATGATCTGATCGAGCAAATCATCGGCGGGCGACATGATATCCTTCAAAGACAATGGGGCTTCTTCGACGGGCGGAGAGGCCGGGCGTTTGTAACCTTCTTTTACAAAAGTATCAAAACCGGGCTGCGTACGCAGGAATGACAGCGCATCGTGCGTATTGATCTTATCGGTGTCTTTAAAGCCGTAAGAAATGGCTTTCCCGAGGTGATCATAGGCCTGGTCGGCGTCTTCCAGTATAGAATAGCAGCAAGCCAGGTTGAAATGCGTGGCGGGGTCTTCGTGTTGAAGCTCCAATGCCTTTTGAAAAGAGTCGATGGCGCCTTCGTAGTCGTAATCGCGGAATTTTTCGATGCCGGAGCGCTTGAAATCACTTACATCGGGAGCTGACTGGTTTTTGGACTTGGAGCTAGCACGAGGAATTTGGCGGCGCCGGGGTTCGTTTTCCCATTGTTCGCTTGTCGAATTCATGTACCGGCGGTTGTAACGCTCGTTAAATTCCACTTCGGGCATCACAAATAAAAGCACGGCATCAATGAACCCCAACAAGGCCGGGAGCATGATAGCCGGCGTGTTTTCTTCTACCGTAATGGCAAAGCAAAGCCAAAACAATAAAAAGTGAGCTACGCCCCAGAAGCGCTTCCCGAGGTAGAACCGATGTACGCCGAAAATGCCAAGAAAGAAGGCTAATGCTGCCGCTACGTATTTGCTCTTCATTGCAAACTATTGATATATCGGGCAATTATCACCAAAACGGCAAAGTTAAGGCTAAATTAATAGCTATACGGCAACTTATTATAGACTAATTGCCAAGTTTTCTTTGGAATATGGGTTTTGGAAGGTCAAAACCCGCATAAAAAAGGATTGCCCGGCTAAATAATATAGCCAGGCAACCGAAAACCGATTTAAGTACAATCTTTATGACATAGTACGCCTGTGGCATACCTGCAATCTCTTTTTTTGTGTTTTATAAAATATGGAGGTTAGAGGGTTGCGCGCTTTCTTGAGGCATAGAAAGCTTATAACCAATAGGGACCTGGTTGTACATAGCAATACAAAGATAATGTTTTTACTAACGCATTCCAACACTTATTTAAGAATAATAACCCGGCTTAGCCTGTATTCTTACACCATCAAAAAAAAGCCCGGTACGCCTTGGTACCGGGCCACTCGATTCTGGCATCAACGTATTCGTGTTAATGTCCCCCTATTTTTATATATCTTGGTCAACTGCGCTTTGCAGCGATTGTTACTTTTTTATTTGACGATGTAAAATTAGGATTCCTTACTCCCCCATTCAACCCCATAATGATGTGGTAGGTGTAAATATAATTTCCAAGTAGCTGGTTTTGTGATGCTATTTAATAAAAAGATAGTTAATTTGTCTACCTGCAACATGAAGCAGCGTCAAATATATATGAAGAAAATTATACCCGCCATACACTGGTTACTGATCAGCTTTCTATTTGCCGGTTTATCCATTTCTGCGCACGCACAGTGGCTGGAGGGGCAATGGACCGGCATGGTTTGGCAAGATCAGGCCGGCAGCAATTTCAGCTACAGCGTTTCACTGCAACAAAACGGACAAGTACTAAGCGGCACGGCTATTTCTGCCAACCGCTCAATTGAAGCCCGCTTTCAGATCAGCGGCTATTGGGATGGCAGCACGCTGGCGCTTCAGGAAGTAAAGCAAACTTCCCTAGTTTCTCCAAAATGGTGTTTAAAATACGCTACCCTATACGTCAGTACCACCCGCGACTCTGTCATCCTCGAGGGCGAATGGCGCGCCGACGGCTGTAAACCCGGCAAGATGCGGCTCAGCAAAATAAAAACGGGCGAACTCAGCGACCTGAGGGTGGAGTCGCCCCTCACACTGACCGGCCCCTGGAAAGGCCGCCTCTCCCAATCGGATCGCGATTACGGTTTTTATTTTGAAATTGACCTGCAGTCCGCCGCAAAGGGTATTTCCAGCATCAGTTCCGACGGCCCCGGCGGCAATGCCACCCATGCCCTTGATTGGCAGTTTGCGGCCGCCGACAGCACCGTCGAAATCCGCGAATTGGAGGTATCCTCCCGTTCCAACCCCGACTGGAAATGGTGCATCAAAACCATGCGACTGCACCTGCGAAGAGAAAAGCTGAGCTATATATTAGAAGGCGATTGGCAAGGACATATCGAAGGGCTTACCCCCGAAACCGGCGCCTGCGCCCCGGGAAAAGTTACCCTCGAAAAACCCGTCTTGACACAAACCATCAAAACGGAAACCCAACCCCGGCAGGACGCCTACAGCGCCGAAACCGGCAGAGAGGTTAAAATCGACCACGTAGTAGAGGTGAGTAGTGCAAACGTAAAACTTCGCATCTGGGATAACGGCACCGTCGACGGCGATGTGGCCACCATCTTTCTCAACGGCAAACGCATCCTGAAAAGCCACCGCGTCTCCAAGCGCAAAGTGGTTATTCCTGTGTCGCTGGCCACCGACAACAACATATTGATCCTGCACGCCGAAGACCTGGGCGATATCGTGCCCAATACGGTGGCCGTATCGGTAGACGACGGCAAACGCGAGCAAGTGATCATCCTCAGTTCTAATCTAAGCCAAAGCGGCGCCATCCTCATCCGGCAATTCAAAATGGAATAAACCCGACTTATCGCCGTATCCTATCGACCAATAAGCGGGTCAGGCTGTTTCCATCCTCACTTTTTCATTTATCTTTGCAGCGCAAGAAAAAACCATCCACATAATGAGTATACTTATTTTTTTCATTATCTCATACATTCTGCTGAGCATCAGCTTGATGAAAGTTTTTGAAAAAGCCGGGGAAGCCGGCTGGAAAGGCCTGGCGCCCGGCCTCAATTTTGTAGTCTGGAGCAAACTGGTGGGCAGAAAAGGAACGTATGCCGCCTGGCTGCTGTTTCCTATCGTCAATATTTTCATCTACGCCGGCCTCTGCGTCGATATGGTTCGCTCTTTCAAAAAATACAGCTTTTGGCATAGCGCTATTGCCGTAATATACGCCCCACTGGCATTTTTCTATTTGGGTTATAAAAAAGAAGAAACCTACGACGGCCCCACGCTTGAAAAAGAAGCCGCCTACGCCCAGCAAATTCACGAAGCCCAGCAGTCGGGCAACGGCCGGCAGCTTCAGAAATTGATTGCCGCCAATCCTTACAAAAAAGGCGCCGTCCGCGAATGGGTAGAAGCCGTGGTTTTTGCCGTTTTTGCAGCCGCTTTTATCCGCATGTTCCTCATAGAGGCCTATGTGATCCCCACCTCCTCCATGGAAGGTTCTTTGCTGGTGGGCGACTTCCTGTTTGTGAGCAAGGCGCACTACGGCATCCGCATGCCGCAAACCGTGTTGATGGTGCCGCTTTTACACAACCGCGTTCCCATTTTGAATCGGGAATCGTATATATCTAAGCCCAATTTGCCATACAAACGCCTGCCCGCCCTGGAAAAAATCGACAACAACGACCCCGTTGTGTTTAATTATCCGGAAGGCGACAGCGTATACGTTTTCCCCGAAAGAACATGGAGTGTCAACGACTACCGGCGCGGCACAGTGGCTATGGGCAACGAATTCCACAGCATGGCCATACAATCGGGCAGAGCTCCGCTCGTGGTGCGCCCCAACGACAAAAAAGACCACTATATCAAGCGCTGTATCGCCATACCCGGCGATAGCCTCCAAATTCGCGATAAGCAGGTTTATATCAACGGCAAACCCGCTCAAAATCCGAAATACCTGCAATATTCCTACACCGTCAGCTTCCCTAACGGCGCCGTAAATCAACGCAATTTCGAAAAATGGGGCATCAGCGAAGAAGATAACCGCCCTACCCGGTCTCCGTTTATCCGCGTGATGTATTTGTCGGACGAGCAGAAGGCTAAAGTGCAGCAAATGGATACCAGCATCATGATCGTGCCTGTCGATTACGGCGCGGAGGGCAATACACGCAGCAACCTTTTCCCCCACGATCCGGTGCATTTCCCAAACTGGAATATCGACGATTACGGCCCGATCTATGTGCCTAAAAAAGGCGTAACGATAAAAATCAGTCCGGAAAATATCGCCCTCTACCGCCGCATCATCTCCAATTACGAAGGCAATAAGCTGGAAGAAAAAGACGGCAAAATATACATCAACGGCCAGGCCGCCGACCAGTATACCTTCAAAATGAATTACTACTGGATGATGGGCGACAACCGCCACAACTCTGAAGATTCCCGCGTGTGGGGTTTCGTACCCGAAGACCATATCGTGGGCAAACCGCTGTTTATCTGGTTTTCAACCAAAAATGCAAGTATCCGTAATGGTATCAACTGGAATCGCATCTTTACCTCGGCTGATAAGCGTTAGTCTACTGCTGCTAGCCCTAAACACCGCTTTCGCCCAATCGGAAAAGGCGATAGTGACCGGCATTGTCACCGATGCGGAAAGCAATGCGCCAGTTGAATTGGTGACCGTTTATGTAAAAAACACCACCAACGCGGTAGAGACAGCCGCCAACGGCCGCTACCGCATCGAAGTGCCGGCCAACGAACCGGTTGAAATTACGTTTACCCGCATCGGCTACAAAGAAACTACCGCCAGCCTTTCGGCTATGCCTGCCCGAGGCATTCGCCAGGTAGACGTGTCGCTGGCCTCCATGGAATCCGAACTGGAAGTGGTGGTGCGCGAAAGCAAAATCGAAGACGCCGGCATGATGCGCGAAGACGTGACGCAACTCAAATTGCTGCCCACTACTACCGGCAACCTCGAAAGCGTATTGCCCCACCTCGCACTGGGCGCCAGCAGCGGCAGCGGGGGCGAACTCACCTCGCAGTACAACGTGCGCGGCGGCAATTACGACGAAAACCTGGTGTACGTCAACGACTTTGAAATATACCGCCCCCAACTCATCCGCGCAGGCCAACAGGAAGGACTCACTTTCGCCAATATCGACCTGCTGCAGAGCTTGTCGTTTTCTTCGGGAGGTTTTGAAGCCAAATACGGCGACAAGATGTCCTCGGTGCTCGATGTAAAATACAAACGCCCCGATAGCGTTCGGGCTTCTATCGGCCTCAGCTTCCTGGGCGGCTCGGCGCACATCGAAGGAAGCCTCAAACCCGGCAAAGACCCCTACAAACGCCTGCGCTACCTGGTGGGCGCCCGCTATAAAACTACCCGCTACCTGCTGGGTACGCTGGATATAACCGGCGAATACACGCCCAATTTCAGCGATATACAGGGTTATGTGACTTACGACCTGAGCCACGACCTGCAATTAGGCGTGATGGGCAATTACAACCGCAGCGTATACCGCTTCAAACCCGTAGAACGCAGCACGGGACTGGGCCTGGTCAATTTCGCACTCGAATTGTTCAGCGTATTCGAAGGACAGGAAGTCGACGATTTCACAACCAATATGGGCGGCGTCACGCTGACCTATTTGCCCGACCGCGAGCGGAACCCCTACTTCCTCAAGCTCCTGGCCTCTACCTTCCGCAGCGACGAAAACGAACGCATCGATATCATCGGGCAATACAGCCTTCGCCAGATCGAATCCGACCAGGGCAGCGACAATTTCGGCGAAGTACTCGCAGAGCTCGGCGCCGGCACCCAGCACCAATACGTGCGCAATTTTCTCAACATCCAACTCACCAATGTAGAACACAAAGGCGGTATCGAATTGCAGATGCCCCACAGCAGCAAGGAAATTACCAGCAGCCATTTTTTGCAATGGAGCGCCAAATACCAAAATGAACAGGTACAAGACTGGCTCAACGAATGGGAACGCCTCGACTCCGCCGGCTACTCCCTGCCCTACGATACCACCCAACTGCTGCTCTATAACGTACTCAAAACGCGCAACAACCTCAACTCCAACCGTTTCTCGGCGTATCTCATGGATACCTACACCTGGCGCCGCGAAAGCGTGGCGGAATTGCGCTTTTCCGCAGGCGTTCGCGCTTCTTACTGGGATCTCAACGGCGAAATGATCATTTCACCCCGCGCGCAACTGCTCTACAAACCACTGGCCGGAAAAAGCGATATTGCTTACAAATTATCGGGCGGACTTTATTTCCAACCGCCCTTCTACCGCGAGATGCGCGGCTTCACCGGACAGGTAAACACCTCGCTGCAATCGCAGAAGTCGGCCCATATCGTCGGCGGCTTTTCGTACGATTTTTATTTGGGTAAAAATAATCCCAAGAAGTTCCGCTTTATCACTGAAGCTTATTACAAAAGGCTCTGGGATTTGGTTTCTTATGAAATCGAAAACGTGCGCATTCGCTACTCGGGTTTCAACGACGCCACGGGCTACGTCACAGGCATCGACTTCAGGGTCAACGGCGAATTCGTGCCCGATGCCGAATCCTGGATCAACCTGTCGTTCCTGCGCGCGCGCGAACAACTCACCGGCGTACAGCACTTGCAGCGGGAAGTAGGACAAACCGAAGCCACTCCCGTAAAAGACGTGCCCCGCCCCACCGATCAATTCATGACCCTATCGATGTTTTTCCAGGATTACCTGCCGAAGAACAAAAACTTTAAGATGCACCTCAAT
>JAEUUQ010000379.1 GCA_016787505.1 Saprospiraceae bacterium
CTTTTTTGAAACTTTTATTGCCGCTTTCTTGTATACTTACTAGTATTGTAGCTTAAGCGCTGCATTTAAGCCTTTTTCATTAAAAAGTCAAGTTTTCTTCCAGGAAGAAGCAACTTTTTTCCATTCTTTTACGTATTTATTACACGAGTTTACCTCCCAAAATCCCTTAGGATGCGGCAACTGAAGATTACAAACAAAATTACCACGAGGGAAAGCCTTGCACTAGACAAGTACCTCAACGACATCGGCAAGATTTCGATGCTCAGCGCTGACGAAGAAGCTGAACTGGCCCGCCGCATTCGCACGGGAGACCAGGAGGCTCTCGACAGGCTCACGCAGGCCAACTTGCGATTTGTGGTTTCGGTAGCCAAACAATACCAAAACCAGGGCTTGTCGCTGAGCGACCTCATCAACGAGGGCAACGTGGGCCTCATGAAGGCCGCCAAACGCTTCGACGAAACCAAAGGTTTTAAGTTTATCTCTTATGCCGTGTGGTGGATCCGCCAGTCGATCCTCCAGGCTATCGTAGAACACTCCCGTATCGTGCGCCTGCCCCTCAATAAGGTGGGCTCTTATAATAAGGTAAACGAGGCTTTTATCACTTTTGTACAGGAATTTGAACGCGAACCCTCCGAGGAAGAACTCGCCGAACTGCTCGATATGACGCCCAAGGAGGTGTCGAATATGCTCAAAGGCGGCACCCGCCACGTGTCTTTCGACGCCCCCCTCAGCGGTGAAGACGGCGACGCCACGATGCTCGACCTCGTCTCCGGCGATATCGAGATGAGCCCCGACAACTTCCTCATGGAGCAATCGCTCAAAGATGAGGTACAACAAGGCCTGTCGATCCTGTCACCCCGCGAAATTGAGGTACTGTCGGCCTACTACGGCCTCAACGGCCAAAAAGCGCTTACGCTCGAAGAAATCGGCGAACTATACAGCCTTACCCGCGAACGCGTACGCCAAATCAAGGAACGCGCTATCCGCCGCCTCCGCAAATCGTATAGCCGGAATTCGCTGAAATCGTATTTGGGGTAATAGTCGGTAGTCGGCAATCAGGGCTTAGCAGTCAGCTAACTGCTAAGCTCTGACTGCTGACTGCGAACGGCATAAATCAACTCATCCTCAAACTCGCCGTTTTTGAAAATCGTCTTTTCGAACCTCGCCTCCAGGATAAAACCCGCTTTTTCGAGTACCTTTTGCGAACCTATATTAGTGCCGAAAGGCCGGGCAAAAAGCCGGGTAATGTCATAAGTTTGGAAGGCGAATTCTATCATTTGCCTTACGGCTTTAGTCATAATGCCGTGGCCCCAGAACGGCTCGGCCAGCCAATAACCCAACTCGGCGTTTTTGCGAAACACATCGGCCATAGGGTGCACCCCAATACCGCCGGAAGCCTGCCCTTCGATATCAATAGTGAAAATATGGATAGGCTGTTCCTTGGTCGCCATCTCAATAAAAGCGATCCCGTTTTCGCGTGTATAAGGGTGGGGAAAACGGTCGGTCATATACCTGGCGATATTGTAGTTGCCGGCATAGCGGACTAGGCTGTCCAGGTCGTCTATTGACCAGGGTCTAAGTGAAAATTCCATAGTTTTTTAATATTGAAACGGCTATACACAGAAAAAAAGTTCCCCGGATAATTTCCCAAGATCACTCCATCACTCCATCACTCCCTCCCACACTCATCTTCTCTTCGGCATCACCAGGCTATCTGCCGGATAAGTCGCCTTCAACATATCCATTTGCGCCTGCGCCCAGGTAGTCAGAAGGACGCGTTGTTCGTCCGTCAACCTGGCGTCGGCGTGCAATCCGAGGTAGGTATACGAGGCCAGGGGCATTTCCTTCTCCTTCACCATCTCTATCGTCTCTTCAAATTTGTGATTTTGCACGGCGATAGGGCGTTTCAGGAATTCCGAATAATTCAGATGTCTTTTTCCGTCATTGACGTGCGAAGCGAGCCAGGAAGCGGCGGGTTGTATTTCGGCGTACCAGGGGTAGCGGGTATAATTGCTGTGGCAGTCGTTGCAAGCCACTTTCAAAATATCATTCACTTCATCGGGAATCGTATATTTTTTTGAAATGTCATACGTCTGGTCGTTCGACAGGTTTTTTTCCGGTCGAATGGCCTGTATCCCGAGAAATAATACGCCAAAGGCGATCAGCAGTTTTGTTGTCTTACGCATAAAATGAATTTACATATTATTACAAAACATTATAAATAGACTCCCAAAGTCCTAAAGTCTAATGTCGTCAACATAAGGAAAAACTCAAGCGATATTTTTTTTACCACAGAGTTAAACGGAGTTTCACAGAGTCCCACAGAGTAAAATAAAAAACTCTGTGTCACTCCATTTTACTCCGTTTAACTCTGTGGTGAAATAATCGGCTTAAGTTGACGACATTAGTCCTAAAGTCCCACAGTCCAATAGTCCAATAGTCTCCCCCTCACCCCTTCCTTAGCGCCATCATCGTCCAAAGTCCGCCAAGTAGATCAATGACCCCAAAGAGAATCAACTGGGGTTTGGCCAGGCCGAGCATCACAAACAGCACAAAAAAGCCGGCTGCCATAAAGCGGTTGTAGGAAGCCACTTTCAGGAAGAGATCGCTCGCTTTCGGTCCCACGATCACATAATACAAACCCAGGTCGAGTACCAATACACCCACAATCCTGATCCAGACTTCCGAAGTGGGTTCAAACTGGAATAAGGTCAGCAGCGTATTGGGTGAAATAATTAAAATAAGGCCCAGCAATAGCAGGTAAAACCCGAAATAATACACGGATTGGGCGGCTTTTGTCATGGTGAGAGGGTTTTAGGTTCCGGAAACGAATATAATCATATTTCGGAATGCGGAATAAATTACGAATGGGAAATTACGAATTACGAATGGCTGAGCCGGATGAGAAAAGCAATCATATCAAACTCGTATATATATTGTTATTTTTTTATAAAAAAATAAGCCCGCCTGAGCGGGCTTCTTTGTTGCGGAGACAGGACTTGAACCTGCGACCTTCGGGTTATGAGCCCGACGAGCTACCAACTGCTCCACTCCGCGGTGTTGCATTTTGGACTGCAAAGATACGTCAATTGTATTCAGTATTCCAAATTAGCTAACAAAAAACATTCGATTATTTTGTAATTACAAATTTACCAGCCGGCGCAGATACGCTGTTTACCCCAAAACGATAGGTATAAGCGCCTGGTTGCCAAGCCGAAATATCCAACCGGTTGATCCAGCCCAGGGCATCGGACCCGGCCGGGCCCTGCCATTGCAGCCGGCCGACGCTGTTGAATACCTGAAGCATGGCGTTTTCTGCTTGCTGCACCGCACCGTATGCCCTCAGGGTGACTTCTTCGCGGGCGGGGTTGGGATAGCTTTGCAGATAGTAGGGCGTTTTCGCCTGATCGAATACATCGGTGCTGATGCCGTCCCAGGTGTGTACTTGTACCTCGTCGAAGAAAAAGCCGTCGCCGGTACCGTAGTTATCCGTACTCAGTAGAAAGCGCACGCGGACCTGGTCGCCGGAAGCCACATAGGGCCCCAGGTCGATCCATTCGTGTACCCAGTAGCCCTGCTCGCCTTCGTAGACGGGCTCGTCGGGCGCCTGGAAGTCGGTGCCTGCCACGGTGTAGTTGCCGCAGATGGGCACAAATTCTCCGCCGTTGACAGACAGTTGCACCTGGGCGTAATCGAAAGAGGGCTCTAATTCCCATTGGGTCCAGAATGACAAAAACGCTTTGGCAAAATCACCCAGGGCGATAGGCTGTGTAGTAGTGATGGTGGTAAAGGCGTTGTTGTCGCTGGGCCCCGCCGGCGAATCGCTGATGCAGGAAGGCCCCAGGTGAAATTCGCTGAACGTGATGCCCCAGTTGCCGTTTTCTACGGTCCACTGGTTGAGGTTGTTGCCGGCGTCGGCAAAGACGACGGGCGTTTCGCTGTAGTAAAACCGCACGGTATCGCTGCGCACGAAAGCGCCGTTGTCTACCGACAACAAAAATACGACCTCGGCTTCGTCGCCGGTGGCGGAGGCCAGGGTGTAGGCGATGCTATCCACAACCGGCTCATAGTTATCCAGCGTAAAGGTCTTGGGCTCCCCTATCCCTGTGATATTGGCGCTGAGCGGAGAAATGGCCACAGTCAGGGCGCCTTCTTCGAGGCCGTGCCGGCGAAGGCGGAAGCTGAGGTAGCCGTTTTTCTGGCGCAATACTTTGGCGTTGATTTCCTGGGCGATGCCGAAGTTGTGGGCCGACAAGGCCATCGACAGGTTCATCCACATGGTACCTTTGCAGTTGGTCTCTATGGCGTAGATGGGCGGCCAGAAACCGCCGGAATCGTCGCGGCGGCCTACTTCGGGAGTCATGGAGTAAATGGCCGGTTTGGAGGTATTTTCACCGTACATCCAGTCGTCGGAGTTGCCGTTGACGGTGTAGCCCACGGTTTCGGTGCCGGTGCCCGCCAGGAAGTAGTTCTGGTAGATCATGGCGTCGGCCAGAGCGTTGAAGGTGGCGGCATCGGCGGTGAGGGTATCGGAGTAACCCCAGGGATGCACCAGCAGGTTGCCGAAGGTGTGATAGTTGAGGGCGAGCACAAAGTCGTGCTGCTCGCAAAAATCTCGCACCATGCGGGTCTCTGCTTCCGAAAACGGCTCCGTGCCACGGTAAACCTGCGACTCGGGGTTGGGCGAAGAGCCCTGGTTGTCGAATCCCCACTGATAACCGTAATTGCGGTTGAGGTCGATGCCGTAGGAACCGTCTTCGTTGGGCAGGCGGTTTTTGCGCCAGAGGCCGCCGCCTTCGGGGTTAGTGACCTGGTTATAGATGTATCCGTCGGGATTTAAGCAGGGGATGAAGTAGAGTTCGGTATTATCCACGATATAGCGCACTTCGTCGTTGGTAGCGTAATTTTCGAGCAGGTACCACATGTAAAAGATGAGTTGCGAGAGGCTGTTGGGTTCCCTGGCGTGGTGCAGGGCGGTGTAGAGTACCTCGGTTTCCGGCTCGTCGTTGGCGGCGTTGTCGGAGATGCGCAGCCAGTAGAGTGGGCGGCCTTCCTCGGTGGTATATACATCGGTGACGGGGGCGCGGGCGGTGATGAGTTCGGGATATTGGGCGGCCATGTCGTCGAGTTCGGCCAGCATTTCTTCGTAAGTATAAAAGCCGGCCATGCTGCCGAGGTTGAAATTAGTGGGGGTGGCGTATTTATAGCGGGCATCGGGGTCGCAGATGCCGCCGTCGCGGGCGGGGGCTGGCAGCCGGCTCTGCTCGACATACCAGGCCTGCACGTCGGCGATCAGCACTTCAGTCAACCAGCCGGCTTCCTGCATCATCGCGCCTTCGCGGGCGGAGAAGTCGCCGATAAAAAAGCGGCCAGGGGCGTGAATGCCGTGGTCGGCGTCGATACCCAGCGCAGCTAATTCAGCCAGGCTGCGTTGGCTCAGGTCGATGCGCAGGCGGGAATAGGAGTCGGCGCCCGACTGGGCAAACAGGTGTGCGGCAATGGCCACTATAGCCAATAGGCAAATCGTCTTTTTCATACGGTAGGTGATAATTTACTTGTTATTCCGGGCGTCCAAAATACGGTTCCCCGGCAGGAAATAGGCCATTAGGCCGGCAAATATCTCCACATTGTCTGTGGAAAGGCAAAAAAATTGTCTTTTGCCCACCATAAGTTGTACAGATTTAATATTTGAATTTAAAATTTATAGTAAAACATTACTTTTAGGCTTCCTTTTTTTCACCCAAATTATGGTTAACAACATGCGGCTATCATTTACACTCCTTT
>JAEUUQ010000392.1 GCA_016787505.1 Saprospiraceae bacterium
GTACTCCGAGAAAAACGATTTCGAACAGGCACTGAGCTACTACGCTAAAGCGGTTAGCGCTGCCGACAACGAAGCTATTACGCCGTATTACCTGAAGAAACTGGGCATGCTCCAGGAAAAACAGGGCAAATTCAGCGACGCAAAAGCTTCGTACGAGCGCATCAAACGCGAATATCCCAACTCGCCTATTGCCACGGATATTGAGAAGTATATTATCCGCGCAGGAGCAAAAAGTTAATTTGCTGATTTGCTAATTTGCTGATGTGCTGATAATAAATAAGTTACCAGCACATTAGCACATTAGCACATCAGCACATCAGCACATCAAAAAATGGCCAGCGCACTAAAAAACCTCTCCGACTACGACGAAAAGAGCATCCCCGATGCCGCTGAGATGACGTTCGGCATCGTAGTTGCTGAGTGGAATGCTGCCATCACGCATGCCCTCTACGAAGGCTGCTACGATACGCTGCTTCGCCACGGCGCCAAAGCTGATAAGATCGTCACCGCCCAGGTGCCAGGCTCCTTCGAACTACCCGTCGGCGCGCAAATGCTGGCCGCCCACCACAACCCCGATGCAGTAATCTGCCTGGGGTGCGTCATCCAGGGAGATACCAAACACAACGAATATATCAACAACGCCGTGGCCACCGCCCTCACCCACCTGGGTATCGCTACCGGCAAACCGTTTATCTTTGGCGTACTCACGCCTAATAATGAAGAGCAGGCCAAAGAACGAGCAGGCGGAATACACGGCAACAAAGGCGTGGAAGCCGCCGTGACTGCCATCCGGATGGCCGCGCTGAAGAAAAGCCTGCAAGGCGAGAAGAAGAAGATCGGATTTTAAGGAAGGACTATCAGACTTTTGGACTTTTGGACTTTCAGACTATTTGTAACTTTGACGCTAATAGTCCAATAGTCTAATAGTCCGAAAGTCGCAACAATGAACATTCACATCATTCCCACTGGATACTTAAAACTCGACGGCGGCGCTATGTTCGGTATCGTGCCGAAACGCCTTTGGAACCGCCTCAACCCTGCCGACGACAACAACCTTTGCTCCTGGTCGATGCGCTGCCTGCTGTTGGAGAGCGGCGATCGCAAGATCCTGATCGACACGGGGATGGGCGATAAGCAAGACGCCAAATTTCGTTCTCATTTCGAGCCCCACGGCGAAGAAACGCTGTTGTCTTCCCTCCAAAACAAAGGCTTTCAGCCCGATGATATCACCGACGTATTCCTCACCCACCTGCATTTCGACCACGTAGGCGGAGCCCTGAGCCGGGATGCCGGTGGCCGGCTGGTTCCCACTTTTCCCAGGGCCCGTTATTGGAGCAACGAAGTACACTGGCAATGGGCCCTGCATCCCAACGAGCGCGAGTTGGCTTCGTTCCTCCAGGAAAATTTTGTGCCGCTTCGCGACGCGGGCCTGGTCCATATGCTGCCCGTGACTACCGAAGATTATCAGTGGCTGCCGGGCATCCGCATCCGATACGTTTACGGCCATACCGAGGCCATGATGATCCTTTTTATCGAAAACGGCCCCGGGCAAACGCTTGTATATTGCGCCGACCTGCTACCCTCTTCCCATCACATCGGCATGCCCTATGTGATGGCCTACGATGTGCGCCCCCTGCTTACCCTCGACGAAAAACGCAAACTACTCGCCGAAGCTGTCGACAACAATTACCTACTCTTTTTTGAACACGATCCGATAGTAGCCGCCGCCACGGTACACCGCCAGGAAAATGGGCGGATTGTAGTGAAAGAAGCGGTTAAGGCTTTGTGACCAGGTATTTTACCGCTTAAAAAAATGCCCATGCAAGATTTCGCCAACGTAGACGAATATATCCAATCCTTTCCGGCTGACATACAGGCCATTTTGATGCAAATCCGCGCGATCATCAAAGAAAAAGCCCCAGGCGCCGCCGAAAGCATCAGTTACGGTATGCCTGCCTACAAAACACAAGGCAGGCCGTTGGTCTATTTTGCCGCTTTCAAAACCCATATCGGCTTTTATGCCACGCCAACGGGGCATGCTGCTTTTGAAAAAGAATTGGCTGTTTATAAACAAGGCAAAGGCTCTGTACAATTTCCACTCAATCAACCCATTCCTTATGAGTTAATTTCAAAAATTGTTGAATTCAGGGTATTGGAAAATGCGGATAAATTTGATAAAAAGAAAAAAAAATAAAACCCGGTCGCCATGATAAAAAAACTACTTCTTCCCTTTTTGTTATTATTCACATCGCAGCTCTTTTCTCAAACCAACGTGCGCGCCTGGTACGCCGAAGGGCAGGTGTGGGTCGTATGGGAAGCCGAATTCCCCTTGCCCGATTGGTACGCAGTGTATGCCAAGCCGACGGCTTTTACGAGCACAACAGAAGCTACTCGTGTCGGCAAACTCCACAAATTTGAATACAGCTGCATCGCGCTTAAAGAACAGGTAGACACTTTGGCCACGCCGCGCATACCGAGTCCAACAGGAGTAGGCATTTATCAACTACAACTAAACGAAGCCCTTTTTGTGTTCACCCCGCACCAACCCGGCGCCTTGTTTTTTGCCGTGGTAGCCGACGACGAAACCGTCGTAAACGCCGGCCAAAACATCACTGCCGCTGCGGTTCCCTTTGATTACGACCCGGTCAATGACCCGGTAGAATGCCATTTGCAGGCGTTGTTCCCTTCGCCGTTTGCCGCCGGTTATACCTGCATGGCTTTTCTGATGTGGGCCGACGGCAGGCAAAACCAGTGGGAAAACCGCCCCGATTTCCCGGTGATGGCCAACGCCGCCAAAAACGGTATGCCGGGTTTTTTCTTCATTTCTTTTCCCAATGATATTGATACCACACAGCCCTTTCCACTTTCCGTGTGGCTGCACGGCGGGGGTGGCACGGCTCGGCAATCGCTGGCCGGCAGCCGGGCAGAAGTCAACATAAAACCCGAACAAGGCATCCTGCTGGCCCACAACGACGATATGATGGGCTGGCGCGACCAGGTACCGCCCAATCCCGAACAGCCCACCTGGCACTTCGGCTGGCGGAAAAACTACGATCCCTTCACACCCGATAACCTGCCCACCGCCCCGGATACCATTGTCAACTACACCCAGCGGCGCTACTTGTGGATCGACTCCTGGCTGATTCGCAACTACAACATCGACCCCGGCCGCATTCACATCCACGGGCATAGCATGGGCTCTGTGGGCGCCACCGCACTGGCCAAATGTTATTCCGGGCACTACGCCTCTGCCACCATCTTCAACAACGGCTTCGGGCCCCACGAGTCCAGCGGCGTCAACGCCTTATTCGGCGAGCCGGCGCCGGCGTATCCTACTAACCTGATCAACCGCAACGGAGAGACGGTCTACCTCAACCAGGTATGGAATCTGATCGACAACTGCTCCGAGAAACGCGATCTGCCGCTCTTCCGCCACTGGCACAGCAAAAACGACGACAACGGCACCATGCGCTGGGATGCCTACGTGATCGAAAACTTCCGCAAAGCCGACTCCCTCGGCATCGGTGTACAGCACATGTGGAGCGAACGCAACCACGGCATGGACACCGGTCCCGACTACAACGACCACTGGATTATGGGTATTCCTCCCGACGAGCAAACCGTACTGGATAACGTATCCTACCCCGAAGCGCGCTACCGCTCCAACCAATCCTTCCCTGCCTTCTTCAACCACCGCCTCGACCCGCAAAACAACGACCCGGGTACCGGTATCATCGGCATCAACAACGGTGACGGCGACAACTGGGGCGCCTGGGGCGGCTGGCACCGCTGGGAAGTGAGCAGCATCGTCGACGAGGCGTTTTTGTGGTCAGTCACGGCCTGGCTCGAAGAAAATGCCCTGTTCCCCAACGATATTTGCCCGCACGATTCCCTCACGGCAGATCTCGCCATCCGCCGGCCGCAGGTATTCACCCCGCCCACAGGCGTCCAGTTGTACTGGATAGCCAGGGATATCTTCACCAACGAAATTCTACAAAGCGGCACGACAACGGTACAAGAGGACGACCTGGCGGTCATCCCGCAAGTAGTGATATACCGAGCAGACCTTCGGCTGATGCAGATAGAGGTTTCGCCTTTCCCCGTAGCCACACAAGAAGCCGCTGCCTTGCCAAGCAAGCTAACCCTTTCACCCAACCCCTCCAGTGGGGCTCCCGTTCTGACATTTGTCGCCAAACGTAGCGAGCAGGCCACTTTGCGGGTATCGGGGATTTCTGGCCTAGTCGCTACCATTCAGCAACCCATTCAGTCGGGAGAAAACCGGATTGTGCTGAGCGATTTCGGTTTTTTTCCGGCAGGGTTTTATTTTGTAGAAATTGAAGTCGGTGGGCGTAGAGATGTGGTGAAGTGGGTGAAAATTTGAGTTATTTAGTAGTTGGTGTTTGGCTGGGCTGGTGGCTGCCGAGGAAGTAGGCTTGCAACTGAAAGTCAGGAGGTAACTTCAACTTGATGGAATTTTTTGAGTTATCTCCTGACTTATGTTGAACCCTCATTATGCAGAAAAAGAAAAACCTATCAACTCACCATGTTATACCGCAAAGCGAGCTTAGAAGATATAGATCAATTAGCCAAAATGCGATGGGAATTCAAAACCGAAAGTGAAACAGATACTCCGGTTTGGAAAAAAGATGATTTTATAAATTCCTGCAAGTCTTTTTATGCTAATATGCTTGAATCAAATGATAAATGGCTGTGCTGGGTTGTTGAAAATGAAAGTGAGATTATCGCTCATGTTTTTATCTATATTATCGATAATATTCCAACTCCCGAAAAAACTATCAATAAGTGGGGTTACTTAACCAACACTTTTACGAAGAAAAGTTATAGAGGCAAAGGATTGGGCTCACAATTAATGCAATATGCTATAGCCGAAGCAAAATCAATGAATATCGAAACCATGATAGTATGGCCCAGCGAAAAAAGCATTGAATTTTATAAAAGAGCAGGGTTTAATAACACAAGTGATATTATGGAGCGTTCATTTCATTAGCCCTATCCAAAAGTTAAACACAATTAATCCAACAACAACATGAAAAAAAATTTCTCTTTAATTTTGGCGGCCATGATGACTATATTAGGGAGCTGCAACGCCCAAATCTCAACGTCATCACACAAAAAGCCAGGAGGAGATAGCCCCGAACAAAAAGAGGTTTTCGAAATACTCAGACGCCAGGACAGTTTACTCTTCAAACTGGGATTTAACCATTGCGATACCGCCCAACTGCGGTTATTGACCAGCGATGATTTTGAATTTTATCACGATCAGGGCGGCCTTACTACTTCAAAAGAAGCATTTATTCGCAGTATCGCCGGATTGTGCAATTTGGATGATAAACCCACCCGGGAATTGGTGGAAAATTCACTGGAAGTATTTTTATTAAAAAATAACGGCACGCTTTACGGCGCTATCCAACATGGTGAACATTTGTTTTACGGACAAAAAGGCGAGCAGCCCAAATATTTGACGAGCTCGGCGAAGTTTACGCATGTCTGGATCTTGGAGGAGGGAGCCTGGAAGTTGAAACGAGTGCTGAGCTATGATCACCAGGCGCCTTGAGGGGACTGTGGGACTGTGGGACTTTACGACTGTAGGACTTTACGACTTTACGACTGTAGGACTTTACGACTTTACGACTGTAGGACTTTGGGCTAAATAAATAAAAGAACACATGCGATTAACCCACAAAATTATCCTCATTACCGGTGCAGCCCGGGGTATTGGCAAGGCTATCGCCGAATTGTTTCACCAGGAAGGCGGCATCGTGATCCTATCAGATATCAGAGATGACGAAGGTGAACAGGTGGCCCGCAGCCTGGGCGACCGCGCAGCGTACCGGCGACTGGATGTGCGACTGGAGGAAGATTGGATAGCCGCAAGCGATTATATCTCCCAGCAATTTGGCCGGCTCGACGTGCTGGTGAATAACGCAGGAATCACAGGTTTCCTGGAAGCCCCCGGCCCATTCGACGCTGAAAACGCCGATCTGGCCACCTGGGACGAAGTACACCGTGTAAATGCCACCGGCGTAATGCTGGGCTGTAAATACGCCATCAAACTCATGAAGGAGCAGGGCGGCAGTATTGTGAATATCTCTTCCCGCAGCGGCGTGGTGGGTATTCCCGGCGCGGTGGCCTACGCGTCGAGCAAGGCGGCGGTGAGAAACCATTCGAAAAGCGTGGCCCTGTATTGCGCAGAAAAAGGCTACAAGATCCGCTGTAACAGCATTCACCCCGCAGCGATCATGACCCCCATGTGGGATGCCATGCTGGGTGACGGCCCCCAACGTGAAGCGATTATCAAAGACGTGGAATCCGGGATTCCCCTGGGCCACTTCGGCGAACCCATGGACGTGGCCTACGGCGCCCTGTACCTGGCTTGCGAGGAAAGCAAGTACGTAACGGGCATCGAGCTTACAATTGATGGAGGCATCCTGGCAGGCAGTGAGGCGAAACCCCAATAACAGGCGTTTTCGGTTAAAAAGTACGGAAAAGATTGAGGGGACTACATGAATTCTAAATATTAGGAAATATGAACAAGGTTATACAAGAAATCCCACACTACCTCTCCAAAAAAATTGCTGATCTGGCTGCTGCTGATCCGGAGGTAATAAATCTAAGTATAGGAGAACCTTTTTTCGGCCCACCCGGGCAAGTAGAAAAACGCTTTGCAGCATTCATTCAGGAACAGATATCCAAGGGGATTTTGCCCAATAAATATGCGCCGTCGAGAGGTGAACCTAGTCTGCGCTTGGCAATTGCCGGCCGCTATCATCGGCTTTACCAACTCATGCCTAATCCCGAAACAGAAGTATTAGTCACCCACGGCGCCGCCGAAGCCATTTGGTTATCTGTTTTGTGTCTCTCTGAAATCGGCGATGAAATATTGATTCCCGATCCTTCTTA
>JAEUUQ010000507.1 GCA_016787505.1 Saprospiraceae bacterium
GACTTGACGAGCGTTTTTTCCGCCGGCTGGCTTAAGCAGACAGAAGTGGCGCACAATACGATGGTAAGTGTGTGAAGTGTAGTAGTAATTGTCATAGGCGCCTCCTTTTTTGGTACATTCCAAATTTACGACTTTTTGCGAAGCTTGTCAACTGCTTTTTTCTTCAGCCGCTTCCTGTTTGGATTCCCGCGCAAAATAATGTTACTTTGTAAGCTATGCCGGCAACCATTTTTTTAATTACGCCTCCGTTTACGCAATTAAATACGCCGTATCCCGCTACGGCTTATTTGAAGGGATTTTTAAATACTAAAAAAATTTCTTCGCAACAAGCCGATCTGGGTATTGAGGTGATCTTATCCCTATTCACAAGAGAGGGGCTGACAAAGCTTTTTGCCGGTCTGGGCCAAAATCCGCAATCCGAAATCCGCAATCCGAAATCGGCCAACGCCCGGCGCATCATCGCCCTCCGGGACCACTACATCCATACCATCGACGCGGTGATCTCCTTTTTGCAGGGCAAAAACCCCACCCTGGCCCACCTGATCTGCCAGGAAGACTTTTTGCCCGAAGCCTCCCGCTTTGAGCAACTGGACGACCTGGAATGGGCTTTCGGCTCTATGGGCGTGCAGGACAAAGCCAAACACCTCGCCACCCTGTACCTCGAAGACCTCTCCGATCTGATCACCGAATGCGTCGACGAACACTTCGGCTTTAGCCGTTACGCTGAGCGACTGGGCCGCTCGGCCTATAGTTTCGACGAGTTGTACGCCGCCCTGCGCCAGCCCTTTACCTACATCGATGCCTTGCTTGCGGAGATCCTCGAAGCGCGTATGGCTTCGGTACAACCGCGCATGGTATGTATCTCCGTGCCGTTTCCGGGCAACCTGTACAGCGCTTTTCGCTGCGCCCAGTGGATCAAAACGCATTACCCCGGGGTGAAAACCGCCATGGGCGGCGGCTTTGCCAATACCGAATTGCGCTCGCTATCCGACCCGCGGGTGTTTGAATTTTTCGACTTCATCACCCTCGACGACGGCGAAGCGCCCATCGAAAACCTGGTAGAACATATCGAAGGCAAACGCCCTGTGGAATTGCTCAAACGCACTTTTGTGCTGTTGGACGGAAAAGTAGACTACATCAACAACAGCTTCACAAAAGACTATAAACAATCGGAAACCGGCACCCCCGATTACAGCGACCTCCAGCTCGACAAGTACATCTCCGTGCTCGAAATCGCCAACCCCATGCACCGCATGTGGAGCGACGGCAGGTGGAACAAACTCACCATGGCCCACGGTTGCTACTGGGGCAAATGCACCTTTTGCGATATCTCGCTCGACTATATAAAAGTATACGAACCCGTGGCCGCCAGGCTACTCTGCGACCGCATGGAAGAAATGATCGCCCAGACCGGCGAAAACGGCTTCCACTTTGTCGACGAAGCGGCCCCGCCGGCCCTCATGCGCGCCCTGGCGCTCGAAATCCTGCGGCGAAAACTCAGCGTGAGCTGGTGGACCAACATCCGCTTTGAAAAAAGCTTTACCCGCGACCTCTGCCTGCTGCTCAAAGCCTCCGGCTGCATTGCCGTGACCGGCGGCCTCGAAGTAGCCTCCGACCGCCTGCTGAAACTCATCGACAAAGGCGTGACGGTGGCCCAGGTGGCCCAGGTAACCCGCAATTTCACCGAGTCGGGCATCATGACCCATGCCTATCTCATGTACGGCTTTCCCACCCAAACCGCACAGGAAACCATCGATTCGCTGGAAATCGTAAGACAGATGTTCGAGGCCGGCATCCTGCAATCGGCTTTCTGGCACCAGTTTGCCATGACCGCCCACAGTCCGGTGGGCCTCTACCCCGAAAAATTCGGCGTGCGCAAAGCCGACGACAGCCAAGGCAGCTTTGCCAACAACGACATCGTGCATATCGACCCGCAGGGCGCGGAACACGAAAAATTCAGCTTCGGGCTCAAAAAATCGCTGCTCAACTTCATGCACGGCATCGGCCTGGATTATCCGCTGCAGGATTGGTTCGACTTCAAAGCGCCCCGCACCCAGGTCGCCAAAGGCCATATCGAATCGGTATTGGCCCACGAAAACGGCCTGGTAATTAAACCTACGGCGCGGATGGTGTGGCTGGGGCCGCAGCCGGTTGTTTATTTTTATAAAAAAACAAAAAAAGGAAAAGCGCTGGACTTCGCCGAACTGACCTTCCACGCCAAAAAAGAAACCCTGGTTCTCAAAGTCGAAGAAGCCCAGGGGCGCTGGCTGGCCGGCATATTGCCGAAGCTATCCCTCTCCCAGCCGGAATTGCTCAGCTTTCAGCAGGTGCAGGCCGACTATGAAGCGGCCGGTTTATCCGGTTTTGAGGAGTATTGGTATGAAAAATGCTGGGATCGACTACATGCTATTGGCTTATTAGCAGTGTGATTGCAATAATTACACATTTATCCTTAATATTGCCCACAAATAAAACCATTGAGAGGCAATGAGACACCGCGTCGTTATCGAGCACGTAAAACCCGAAATTGACAATGGCCGTTTTTTTATCAAGCGCACGCCCGGAGAAAGCGTAGATGTAACGGCTGACATCTTCTCTGACGGCCACGACGTTATTCGCGCGGCCTTGCTGTACAAGCACGACGACGACAAAAGCTGGTCATCGGTATATATGCAAGACCATACCAATGACGTGTGGACTGCCGGCTTCAAAGTAGAAAAACACGGTTATTACCATTATAAAATAGAGGCCTGGGTA
>JAEUUQ010000526.1 GCA_016787505.1 Saprospiraceae bacterium
CGGTGGGGGTGCCTGCTCGCGATTATTTCCGCTTGGAGACCGACTACGTATACGAAATAGGCCTTACGCCCAACCGCTCCGACGCTACCAACCACCTCGGCGTTGCCAGAGATGTAGCAGCGGCTCTGCGTATCAATTACGGCCACAGCGGCGAGCTGTGCCTGCCCGATGTGTCGACGTTTAAGGTAGATAATCGCGATCTGGCGCTGGAGGTGACCGTAGAAAATACGGAGGCTTGCCCGCGTTATTGCGGCGTATCTCTCAAAGGCGTGACCATCAAGGAATCGCCTGACTGGCTCAAACAACGTCTGCAGGCCGTGGGCGTGCGCCCTATCAATAATATCGTCGACGCCACCAACTTTGTACTGCATGAATTGGGCCAACCTCTCCATGCTTTTGATCTTGATGAAATAAAAGGCCGCAAGGTTATCGTAAAAACGCTACCCGAAGGAAGCAAATTCCTGAGTCTCGACGGGGTAGAACGCGCGCTGAGCGCCGAAGACCTTATGATTTGCGACGGCAACTCCAACGGCATGTGTATCGGCGGCGTATTCGGCGGCATCAGCTCGGGGGTAAAAGACAATACGGTCAATATCTTCCTCGAATCCGCGCATTTCCACCCGCGCTGGATTCGCCGCAGCAGCATGCGCCACAACCTGCGCACCGATGCCGCCAAGGTATTTGAAAAAGGCAGCGACCCCAATATCTCGCTGTATGCCCTGCAACGCGCCGTTTTGCTTATCAAAGAACTCGCCGGCGGCGAAATCGCCTCCGACATCGTCGATATTTACCCAAAACCCATCGAACCGGCAAAGGTAGAAGTCAGCTACGCCCATATCAACAAGCTGATAGGTATTCAAATAGCACCCGAAAAGGTGAAAAACATACTCGACGCGCTCGATATGGCTATTGTGGGCGAAGCCGACGGACGGCTCACGGTGACCGTGCCGACCAACAAAGCCGACGTGACCCGCGAGGCCGACGTAATCGAGGAGATCCTGCGCGTCTACGGCTTCGACAACGTGCCTGAACCCGGTATTATCAATATGGCGATGGTCACCTCGGTGCAACCCGATCCCAGCCAGGTGCGCAATACGATCGCCGACCTGCTGGTGGCCAACGGCTTCCACGAAATGATGGCCATGTCGCTGTCGGAAGCGCGCATATACAAGCAGATCGTGGGCGGCATACCCGAGGAAGCGCTTGTATTCATCAACAATACCTCCAACGTGCACCTCAATATCATGCGGCCAACGATGGTAGTGAGCGGGCTGGAGGCGGTGGTGCACAACCAGAACCGGCAGCAACTCAACCTCAAGTTGTTCGAATTTGGTAAAACCTACCGCCACAAAGACGGCGTTATTGAAGAAACCGCGCACTTGTCGCTCCTACTGGCCGGACAACGTTGGCCCGAAAGCTGGCTCAACAAAGACAAAGCGCTGGTGAATTTCTATCATCTCAAGGCTTTTGTCAAACTGGTTTTGAATAAAATGGGCGTTACCCAATACCAGGAGACGCCCATTAAAGACGATATTTTTTCTTACGGCGTGCGCTACCACCGCGGTGAGCAGGTGCTGGTCGAGTTGGGACAAGTATCGGCAAAAGTGGCCAAAAAAATGGACGTGCGGGGGCAGGTGTGCTTTGCCGACCTGCGCTGGGACAACCTGCTCAAGAGCCTTGCCAAAAACCGCGTGAGCTACCAGGAAGTGAGCCGCTTCCCCTCCATGAGAAGAGATTTGGCCTTAGTTGTTGAAAATTCGGTAAGATTTAGCGATATTGCGGCAATTGCTGCAAAGGCCGGCAAAAAATGGTTGAAAGACACTAACCTTTTTGACGTCTACGTGAACGAAGCACAGCTCGGCGCCGGCAAAAAATCCTACGCCGTCAGCTTTGTCTTTGAAGACCCGGAGAAAACCCTCCAGGACAAAGAAGTAGACCAGGTGGTTGAGCAAATGATTGGCGCTTTTGAAACACAACTAAGTGCGCACATCAGGCGTTAATCAAAAAGCGAACCGTTTTGCGGCAAGCGAAAAAAATGTATCTCGCTCCCATGAACGTTATTGACCAACTCGACCAAATTGAACTCAAGGCGCGGCAGTTGCTGCTCAAACTAGAGCGGCTGCGGCTGGAAAACGCTGAATTGAAAGAAGAAAACGAACACCTGAAAGCCGAGCTCGACAAACAACGCGGCGCGGTGGGAGTTCTGAAAGATAAATTGGAAAAAACGCACGGGGTGCTCGAACTGCCGAAAGGCAATGATTCCGAGCAAGCCCAACAACTCAGGCAACAACTGGATCAATACATCCGGGAAATTGATAAATGTATTGAGTGGTTGCACAATTATTAATAGTGCATGGAAACACAGGATACGAAAAGCATTACCGTGTTGATAGCCGGAAGGCCGTATCCTTTGAAAATAAAGGAAACTGACGAGCCTGTTATCCGCAGAATTGTCAAGGAGGTCAACGATAAGATTAACCGATTTCAGTTGACTTATGCCAATAAAGACAAGCAAGATTGTCTTTCCATGGCGCTCCTCACGTATGCGGTAGATTTGCACAAAACACAACAGGCCCTGCCGGCTACCGAAGATCCTGCCGTTGCCGATAAACTCACGCAACTCGACGCGTTGATAGACAAGTTGTTGCAGTAACCCACCCCTTTTGCGTTGATTCCTCTTTTTAACCCCGCAGTAAATGGCTGCGGAGGCACTTTTTATTTTACTTCAAAAACCTGAACTTATGGATATCGGAATCGGAATCGCCATAGGGCTCGCAATCGGAGCCGTGGTCGGTTTTCTGATTTTGCAGGCGGCTGTTAAAAAAGCCAAGCAGCAAAAGGTAGAAGAATTCAACGCACAAGCTGACCAACAAGTAAAAGAAGCGCGTCTGACGGCAAAAAGAATCGTCGACGAAGCAGAAACCAAAGCCGAGAAGATGGTCTCGCAAGCCGAGATCGAAAACGAAAAGATCAAACAGCGCAAAATACAGGAAGCCAAAGAACGCTTCAATAAGATGCGCTCAGAGTTCGACAGTGAGAAATCCCAGCACGTGGTGGTGATGAAAGAACGCGAGATGGAGGTCAAAGCACTGGAAAGCGAACTCAGGCAAAAAGAAGAGAAATTTGAAGAACGCATCAAGTCGTACGAAACCCAACGCCTCGACCTGGAGCAAAAAGAGGCCGACCTGAAAGCCATCCGCGAAAACCTCGATATGCAACTCAAGGTGTTGGCCAAAAAACGCGAAGAACTCGAAGCCGCCAACGAGATGCGCATCAAGGAATTGGAAAGTATCGCCAAGCTGAGCGAACACGAAGCCAAGGACCTCCTCATCGAGGCCGTTCGCGCCAAAGCTGAAACTGACGCGATGGCTATCGTGAAGGAATCGGTGGAACAAGCCAAGGTGACCGCCAACAAAGAAGCCAAAAAGATCGTCATCCAGACGATCCAGCGCATGTGCGCCGAATATACGATCGAAAATACGGTGTCGGTGTTCAACCTCGATTCCGATGACCTTAAAGGCCAGATTATCGGCCGCGAAGGCCGCAATATCCGCGCCCTCGAAGCCGCTACCGGCGCCGAAATTATCGTGGACGATACCCCCGAAGCAATCGTAATTTCCAGCTTCGACCCCATCCGCCGCGAAATCGCCCGCCTGGCTCTGAAAAAACTGGTGGCCGACGGCCGCATCCACCCCGCTCGCATCGAAGAAGTGGTGGCCAAGACGCGCAAACAACTCGAAGAGCAAATCGTGGAAATCGGCGAACGCACGGTGATCGACCTCGACCTCCACGGCCTCGACCCCTACCTCGTGAAGATGGTAGGCCGCATGCGCTTCCGCTCGTCATACGGGCAAAACCTGCTCAAACACTCTATCGAAACCGCCAACCTCTGCGCCATTATGGCCGCCGAACTGGGGCTCAATCCCAAACAGGTTAAACTGGCTAAACGCGCCGGCCTGCTCCACGACATCGGCAAGGTGGCAGAAGAAGAAAGCGAACTGTCGCACGCTATCCTCGGTATGAAGCTGTGCGAAAAGTATAAAGAACACCCCGTGGTGTGTAACGCCGTGGGCGCCCACCACGATGAAATCGAGATGAACAATATCATCTCCCCGATTATCCAGGCCTGCGACGCCATATCCGGCGCCCGCCCCGGCGCCCGCCGCGAAATCCTGGAAAGCTACCTCAAACGTATCGGCGAACTCGAAGAATTGGCAATGGCTTACGACGGCGTTCAAAAAGCCTACGCTATGCAAGCAGGCCGCGAACTCCGCGTAATCGTAGAAGCAGAAAAGGTCACCGACCAATTTGCCGACGACCTCGCGTTTATGATCTCACAAAAGATCCAGGAGGAAATGCAATATCCCGGCCAGATCAAGGTGACGGTCATCCGCGAAAAACGCGCGGTGTCGTTTGCGAGGTAAGCAGGGAAGATTATTATAAGAAAATAGCTTTTCAAGAGGCAGCTCGAGGCATACATCGAGTTGCCTCTTGTTGTATTAGCGAACTAAATTGAGTATTTTTGTTGTTGTTGAGTTATACCAATTAATACCAACGTATGATAAGGACAATATTAACGGTCGACAATAATAAATTGACGCTATTGCTACCCGATGATTTTCTGGGCAAGCAAGTTGAAATAATAGCCTTTATTCTTGACGAAGTAAAATCTCAAGCAGCGAGTAAGAAGAAACTCAAAACTTTTTCTGCAATAGAATTAGATACAAGAGGCTATTCATTTAATCGAGACGAAGCAAATGAACGGTAAAATCTTTATCGATACTAATATTCTAATATACTGCTATGCAGCGGTTGAGCAAGATAAGCGCAGTAAGGCACAACTTGTGGCCTCGTTGCCTGACACAATTTTAAGCACACAGGTATTGAATGAGTTCTCCAATATTTTGCGAAAAAAATTTAATTTAACCTGGCCTGACATTATCAATGCTTTAGAAGAAGTTGAACGCAATTTCGAGGTATTTAATAATACGGCGGTAACAATCAATGAAGCATGTAGAATTGCCGACAGATATGGATTTTCATTTTATGACAGCCTGATCGTTGCCGCTGCACTTGAAAGTGGGTGTTACATTCTATATTCTGAAGACTTGCAACACGGACAGTTGATTGAAAAAACGCTAACGGTCAAAAATCCCTTATTGTGATCTACTTGAAGTTTCACGGGACTTGCCTCTTATTCGTAATTGCGCTATCCGTATCAGGCCAGAAATCGGACTTATTAGGCCAATTAATCAAACAACACAAAACAACCCTCGGCGATTGGGCCGCCGACCCTGCCAAATACGACATACAAGTCATTTATACCCAAATAGACCGCGACGCGAATAACTATCCCACTTTTACTTCTTATCGCTGGGGAGTCGACCCCAAACGCTATTTCTACCCCGCCAGCACAGTCAAAATGCCGGCGGCTTTCC
>JAEUUQ010000555.1 GCA_016787505.1 Saprospiraceae bacterium
GAAAAAGCCGGCGGCATCGATATTGGCTTTGGTCACGCGGGGCGCCAGGCCCTCCACGTAGCCGTCGAGGTGATCTACTGCGGCATACCCTGCGTCGATAGCGTGGTTGATACCCACCAATGCCGGTACGTGGCCGGCGAATGGTATTTTCAGGCGTTTGGCCTGGAGGGCTACTTCGTCAAATACCTCGAGCGAAAGGCCTGGGTGTATTTTTAAAAAATCGTATCCTTCGGTTTTGTACTTCGCCACTTTGTCGCGGGCCTGATCGATAGATTGCACGGTCTGGCCGTTGAGTGAGGGGCTGGCGGTGTAAATGCGAGGGCCAAGTATTTCGCCGCGGGCTACCTGTCTTTTTAGTTGTAAATGATAGGGATCGCCCAGCATACCGCGGATGGTCGTCACGCCGTTGGCGAGGTACAATAACATCGTTTCGCGAACCAGTTCGTCGTCGCCGTCCTTGGCTACGGGTATGTGGGCGTGCATCTCGGCCAGGCCGGGAATGAGGTAGCGACCCTTGCCGTCGATGACCTGGGCGCCTGCGGGCACTTTGGTTTTTTCAGCAGGGCCGATGCTGACGATCTGGCCTTTATTGATGATTACCGTATGGTCGGGCAGTAATTCTTCGCCTTCCATGGGAATAACGCCCACATGGGTGATGGCAAACAGTCCGCTGCTGATAGAGTCAAGTGGCGGCGGCGTTTGGGCCCATACGCGGGGCGCCAGGGTGAGCAATATAAATATGAAAATGAATTGTTTAAAGTGGGTCATTGTATGTTATTTTCCGGATGAAATAAAACCGTTTAACGCCAAAGTAAAGGAATTAATTTTATATGTGTTGTCGGTTAGTATTTTTAGGGGGAATATTGGAGGGGTAAAGTATATTTGACAGCGTTTTTATTATTCACCACAGAGTTAAACGGAGTAAAACGGAGTGACACAGAGCGAGATTTTGACTCTGTGGGACTCCGTTTTACTCCGTTTAACTCTGTGGTAAAAAATACCACTGTAATAAATGAATAAAATAGGCATCATAGGCTGCGGCGCCATGGGCACGGGTATTGCCCAGGTAGCTGCGATGGCAGGTCATGAAGTTTTTTTGTGCGATAGCGACCACGCGGCCTGGCCAAGGGCACTGACTAACCTGTCGACCAACATCAACAGGTTGGTTGAAAAAAACAAAATCAGCTCCGATGCTGCTCAGGATATCCTGAATCGAATACTCTTCACAGCGGCAATGGAAGAGATGCACGGTGTCGACCTGATCATCGAAGCTATCGTAGAAAACCTGGAAGTAAAACAATCAGTTTTTCGGCAATTAGAGGATATCGTAAGCGACGACTGTCTATTGGCCAGCAATACGTCTTCTTTATCGATTACCTCTATTGCTGCGGCTTGCAGGCTGCCGGAACGCGTAATTGGATTGCACTTTTTTAACCCGGCGCAGGTGATGCAATTGGTGGAGGTAATTCCGGCGGTACAAACAGCACCTGAATTACCCGCTTATGCCATGTTGTTGATGCGGCAGTGGGGCAAATACCCCGTATTGGCCAAAGATACGCCCGGCTTTATCGTCAACCGCATTGCAAGGCCGTTTTACGGCGAAGCGCTGCGCATCTACGAAGAGGGCATTGCCGACGTGGCTACCATCGACTGGGCGATGACCGAATTGGGCGGCTTTCGCATGGGGCCGTTTGAACTGATGGACTTTATCGGCCACGACGTGAATTATACGGTCACAGAGACCGTCTTTCAGGCCTTTTTTTACGACCCGCGCTATAAACCCTCATTTTCACAAAAACGATTGGTAGAAGCAGGCTATCTGGGCCGTAAAACCGGCCGCGGCTTCTATGATTACGCCGAAGGCGCCCGGCGCCCGGCGCCCAATCGCGACCCTGCCCTTGGCGAGCAAATCAAAAACCGCATTTTGGTGATGCTCATCAACGAAGCTGCCGATGCATTACATTGGGGCATTGCCAGCGCCGGCGATATCGACGCTGCTATGACTAAGGGGGTGAATTATCCTAAAGGATTGCTGCAATGGGCAAAAGAATGGGGATATTCAGCTTGTGTGGATGTGCTGGACGAGCTCTATGATACCTACCGCGAAGACCGGTATCGGTGTAGTCCCTGGCTACGGAGGAGGAGAGGAGCTTGATGGATGTTGGATGTTGGATGTTTGATTGTAAATAAATTATATATTTAACAATAATCCAACATCAAACATCCAACATCAAAAATCTCCCCTATCTAATCACCACCTTCTCCACCACTGTTTCGGTGTCGGTGCTGATTTTCACGAAGTAAAAGCCGCTAGCCAGTTCGGCCACGTTGAGTGGCATCACCTGGCGACCACCGTCGAGGCGTTGGCTATTTTTCAGCAGCACGCGGCCATCGGCATTGAGAACTTCTACAGCTACCTGACCCGTTTGTTGGGTAGTAAAGGCCACGTTGAGTACGTCGCGGGTGGGGTTGGGATACACCTTCACGTTGTTGCTCAGCGTAGGTTCTTCCGAACTAGTAACGAGTTTAGACTCTACGATAGTACCGCCGGCCGGGGCTATAGCGCAAGCCTGGTCGCCTTCTGCAGAAGTAATGCAGGCCTCTCCGTTGTAGTTGAACATATCCATCAACTCGTAATCGTCCATGTACCAGCCTGTGCCCAGGGTTTCGCCGGAGGTTTCTTCGTCGGTGCCGAAGCGGAAACGAATGTATACTTCCTGGCCGATATATTCGCTTAAATCGACGTAGGTGCCGATATAATCGGGGATGGCGCCCCAGAATGCTTCCAGGTTAAGGGTGGCAAAAGTACTATAGGTAATCTTGCCGCGATACCCGCCCCTGATCATGTGCTGGTCTATCGGATTCCAGTCTGCACCACCGTTAGTTGAGATCAGCAAGGTGCCGCCGTCGATAGCCGGCTCTGTATCATAGCGGTGGAAGAAACGCAATACAGGCTTGTCGCCAGTAACGGTAATGGGCTCGAGATTTTCCAGTACCTGATCGTTATCGAGGGGGGTGCTGGCTACAAACCAGGCGTTGTCTCCGCTGTAGGCTTCGCCGGGAGCGTTAACCAATTCCCAGATAGCCACGCCATCGTCGAGCGGCTGGTAATTCCAGAAATCTTCGCCACTTTCCATATTGTCAAAAAACTGCCGAATCGAATAAAAATCGGTCGTAGTGGCCACGCGATAGAGGAAGGTGACAGATGCACCGGGCGCCAGCGAACCGATTTCAAAAGAAATTTCTCCCGAGCCCGGGGTGGCGTTGATGCCGTTGGAGACGGAACCCGGGATAAAGGTCATGCCTTCGGGGATTTCGTCAACGATTACCACGTCGGTTACGGCTTCGTCTTTGTGGTTGGTGGCCGTAAGGGTAATGGTCACTTCATCTCCTGCCTCGATCAGCGGCGTGACCGATTTGGCAATTTTGAGTTCTTTTACACACTCGGGTAGGCCGTCAAATGCTTGTATGTTGTCGAGACGATTGTTGCTGCTGCCTTGTTGGGCGCTGTAGCCCAAACCTCTTTTAGCGAAAACATCCCAGATGAGGCACTGATTTTCTCCGTTGTAGGCCAGCAGGTCGGCGGCTAATATTGCATCGCGGCCGTCTATCATCCCAGGATTGCATGTTTGGTACTTCATCCCGTCCATGACGAGTTGAATGGCCTTGTTGTTACCACCTGTACCGTAATAAAGGTCGGGATCGTATCCGTATTCATCCACCATAGCCCAGTACAGATCCCACAATACACTCGCCCATATTTCGCCGAGTTGATGGGGAGAAGTACCGGTAGTAATGATGTCGTCGTAAACCTGGTTATTAAGCAGCGCGTTAGTAGAATAGGGATACCGGCGGATACCTATGCCGTTAGCCCCCCCGCGCAATACGTAGTTGCCGATACCGCGGCCCATAGTGCCCACATCGCCGGGTTCTACCGTAGTGACAAGCGCAAAGAAGTCGCTCCAGCCTTCACCCATTTGCTCGTTATTAAAAAGGCAGCCGGTTTGTGAAGGACCGCCCGTGAGTCGGTTGGAAATGCCGTGGCCGTATTCGTGGGCGATGATGCCGTTGTCGAAGTCGCCGTCGAGGCTATCGGGGCCGGCATCTTCGGGCAATACAATGGTAACGATTATCGTGTTGGTAGCCAACAAATTCTTTACCAATTGGCAATCCAACTGCGTCATCATCACTGTGGGAATAGTGGGATCTGGAATGTCGGGGCGACCACCCATAGCCACCAGGCCGGGCTGGTTATTGCATATGATACAAGCAATAGCGCCGGCGGCTTGCACATTTACTGTTTTTTCCTCAAAATAGCAGGTGCCGCGGTCTACGATGGCAATCTTTCCCACGATCTCATCACCATTTACAATAGCATTGCAGCTCAATGTGCCGTTAGAAGTGCCGTCGGTAGCGAGCGCCAGTTCTCCGGTAAGCGGCACGGAAGTAATGACCGGTCCGTAATTTGCCGTAGTAGATTCGTAGCCACCGGCAATTTCTACCGGATCGACGATATTCACCAATCTGCCGCCGGCCTGATCCCACAAGAACATCTGCATTCGGCCGTTCGCGCCGTCTTCGGGCGTAGAGAAGTTGGCATTGTTGGTGCCTTCGCCGTCTTGCGCTTCGGCATTCACGTAGTCGTTGCCCTGGCCGGGGTTGCCGTAGTTATTCTGCTGGAAATTTCCTGCCTCCTCATTAAAACCATAAGCGTATGTAAAGTCATGCATGATGTTGTTCATGTAAAACAACTGCGTCATGGCGGCGTCCTGATAAGCTGGGGGTTCCTGCGAAGTATCGTCGAAAGGAAAATCAAAAACCAGACCCGTGCCGCCCTCAGCACTAGGGCCATCCGGGCTATTATCGGCGTCGGTATCCAGGTAAGCATGTACGTTATTGCCACGGGTAACCGTAAACTCTGCGCCGGGGGCGGCGTTAGTATCGTGCCAGCCGTAAGGCGAAGCGTTGACATCGTGCGGATCTACCACAATCTGACGAGGTCCGTGGATGGGGCTTTCAACGGGTATGGGGAATACGTTGTAGGTATTGCCCGAAAGGGCCGTATTTTCTTCCAGGAGGGCTTGTTGTACCGGTTGGAAAGAATTTTCATCCACGCAATTATCGCCGTGCACATGGCGGCTGTCACCGGAAAAGCTGCAGTAAATCGTCCAGTTATCCAACTTCAGGATATCGCCGGTGAGGGCATCCACGCGAATGCTCCAGTAGTCGGGCGAATCGGTGGCTTCAATGGCCATGTTCCAGGCGAGGCGGACAGCGCCCTGGTCGTTGGTTTGGTATACCAATTTGACCTTGATGTCCGATTCGGATACATCGGCGCCTTCAAAGGTCATCTGGCGGTCGCTGATCTTGTCGAGCATGCGCAGGGGCCGGGTAAGCGGCAGTCCCACGTGTTTGGCGCCCAGCGAAATGGCGTCGTGGGCCGACAACTGAGGTTCGGTTGCGTTTACTTTGCCGGCCAGATCGCTCACAAAACGAGTGGTAGCAAAGCCAACCTCTCCATTGGACTTGAGGTGTACGCCCATTATGGCATTGTGTACCTCGATGCTGGCATGGCGCTGAATGAAGTACAAATGGGTAACGCCGTTGTGGCGGCTCTGGTACTGATCGCTGACGATCATGTCGGCAATATCAGCCCGGGTGAGACCCCATTTTTCACGCTGCTGCTCTACGTAGCGCAACGCGGCGTCTAATGTAGATTGCTGCTGGGCAGTGGCCAATTGGGTGAAACACACCATCATCACCAGCCAGAGGCCTGTAGTAAAAGTTCTGTTCATACTAAACCGCGGTTAATGTCAAAGGAAATTTTTTCGTAAACCGTAAAGGTAGCGCAAAATCTAAAACTACTGCATTACCAAAAGGTTGCAGAATTATATTGCCAGCCGACAATTTGGTATTTTTATATAGAATCACCAATAGGCTTACTCGCCTTGTCCGAGCGAATACGCCCTTTGCCCGTTGATCTCGTAAAGATGTTCGGTTTTGATAAAATCAAACTGCGCTTGTTCGAGCTTCTGCAATAATCCGATGACCTGCTGTAGGGAGACGGGTTTGGCTTCGAGCATAGCATTGTGGCCGGCATCAACTTGAGAGTTTTCAGATACAAAACGGCAGCGCCAATGATCTGTGCAGAAAGTTTCGGGTAGCCCTCCTGGATATACTTTCACCCCTCTATTCGTGATCATTTTTAGCTGCAGTCCCGTTTCCTTGATAGCCTCCAACCGGCGCCCCAATACTTCCGGATCGCGTTGCTCCGCATCCCAATGCAGGAATACGTCGACGCCTACCAGTTTCTTTTCGACTTGCGGCAGGGTTTTGACATGGACCTGAACAGGTTTGGCCGACTCGTTGAAAGAAACAGGTTTGAATTGCGACGGCGCCTGTCCCAACCGGCTGATCACGGCTTCTGCAAAAGCCTTAGTGCCCACGCGCTGACGGGTATAGGTTTCGTTGTAAATATCGGAGGTGTGAATGCCGTCTTCGAGGGTTTTGAGCCATGCATTGGCTATTTTTTCAGCGATCTTAGGCTGCCCTACGTGAACAAGCATCATGCATGCTGCCTGCAATAAGCCGCTGGGATTAGCGATCTCTTTGCCGGCAATATCGGGAGCGGAGCCATGGATGGCTTCAAACATGGCAAAGTTGTCGCCCACATTTGCAGAGCCGCATAGCCCCACCGAGCCGCACACCTGGGCGGCGATATCGGAAATGATGTCGCCGTATAAGTTAAGCGTGACAATCACATCGAACTGTTCGGGACGATCGGCCAGCCAGGCCGAGCCTATGTCAATGATGAAGTGGTTGGCTTCAATGTCTGGGTATTCAGCCGATATTTCATCAAAAACGCGGTGAAAAAGGCCGTCGGTGAGCTTCATGATATTGTCTTTGGTCATGCAAGTCACCTTTTTCCTGCCGTACGCTTTTGCATATTCAAATGCATAGCGGATCACCCGCTCGCACCCCGGCCTGCTTACCAGTTTGAGGCATTGTATGACTTCTCCCGTTTGCTGGTGCTCGATACCCGCGTAAAGGTCTTCTTCGTTTTCGCGGATGATGACCAGGTCCATAGCAGGGAAATGGCTTTCTACAAATGGCGTGAGCGCCTGACAGGGGCGTACGTTGGCAAATAATCCAAGCGTTTTGCGCAAGGTTACATTGAGGCTTTTATACCCGCCACCCTGCGGAGTGGTGATTGGCGCCTTGAGCAATACTTTGTTTCTGCGGAGGATGTCCCAGGCATCGGCGGTGATACCGGCCGAAAACCCCTGGTGGTATACGGATTCTCCTACCTGGATCTCTTCGTAAGCCAATTGGGCGCCGGCCGCTTCCAGAATGGACAAGGTGGCGTCCATGATTTCCGTACCAATGCCATCGCCTTTTGCGATGGTAATTGTGGTAGTTTTCGGGCTAAGTTCCGACGTTTGCATGATTGGTGAGGTTGTAGCCTGCATGATTTATTATTTGTGTTTAATAGTATTACTTTCAAAAGAGATAGAACAACTACTTTGTTGTTGTGTTCACAAACAACACATCAATTGATTTTACCGTATCAATCGGCAAGCATCCAGGCCCTGTAATCGCTATTTTTTCGTGCTCAATTCGACTTTTCTGAGGAAACATCCTGCACATAAAGGCGTTTTATTGGAGTGGCCATTTTTTAACACAAAACACATGGAAGAACAATTTATCGATAAGCTATTTCACGCCCACAAGGCAGCCAAACAGATTCCTTCCCCGCAAATTGTTTGCCAATGGCTTAACGGCCTGCTGAAATTGCTGTTCCCCGAACTAGCCGACCAGCGCTATCGCAATAAAAGAGAGTTTAACCAACAATACCAAAGCGTAAGGCTCGAACTCTTTAATATCCTGGAAACTATGCAAGCCCAACTGCCCGCAGCGGCAGAAGAAATCGAACATATTTTCCAGGACAGGCTGCCGGCAGTGCATGCCCTGCTACTCAAAGACGCCCAGGCCATCCTCGACGGCGACCCGGCTGCGGTGAGCCTTACCGAGGTAATCCGCACCTACCCCGGCTTTTTTGCTATCGCCGTATACCGCCTGGCGCACGAGTTTTACAAACTTAAAGTGCCCCTGATACCCCGCATTCTTACTGAACATGCCCACGGCCTCACCGGCATCGATATTCACCCCGGCGCAAGTATCGGCGAGCGGTTTTGCATCGACCACGGCACAGGTGCAGTCATCGGCGAAACGGTCATCATCGGCAACGGCGTCAAGATATACCAGGGCGTCACACTCGGCGCGCTGAGCGTAAAAAAGGAAATGGCCCAAACCAAGCGGCACCCGACTATCGAAGACGGCGCGGTGATATACTCCGGCGCCACTATCCTGGGCGGAGATACGGTAATTGGCCGCAACAGCATAATCGGCGGCAATACCTGGATCACAAGTAGCGTGCCGCCCAATTCGCGTTTGTATTATCAAAATGAAGACGTAAAAACAACCTCGATCTGATGGCTACTATTTTAGACCTCGTCGGTAATACGCCGCTAGTGGAGATCCGGCAGGTGATCAAAAAAAACGGCATACAGGTTTTTGGCAAACTGGAAGGCAATAATCCCGGTGGCAGCGTCAAAGACCGCGCCGCCTACGGCATGATCAAAGGCGCCCTCGACCGGGGGGATATTAGGCCAGGTACAAGGCTCATCGAAGCCACCAGCGGCAATACAGGCATTGCCCTGGCGATGATCGCCCGTATGTTCGGACTCGATATTACGCTGATCATGCCCGATAATTCTACGCTCGAACGGGTGCAAACTATGGAAGCCTACGGCGCCGAGGTGATCCTCACGCCGGCAGCGGCCGGAGGTATCGAGTATTCGCGCCAGTATGCCGACGAACTGGTGGCAAAAGGCGGCTATTTTATGCTCAACCAATTTGCCAATCCCGACAACTGGGGTATGCACTACCGCACTACCGGCCCCGAGATCTGGCGCGATACGCAGGGCAAAGTCACGCATTTCGTGTCGTCGATGGGCACCACCGGCACCATTATGGGCGTGTCGCGTTATCTCAAGGAGCAAAACCCAGCTGTGCAGATTGTAGGCGTACAACCCACCGACGGCTCGAGTATTCCGGGTATCCGGCGCTGGTCGCCCGAGTTTTTACCCAAAATTTTCGACCCCCAACGCGTAGACCGCGTGATCGATGTGTCGCAACAGGAAGCTACTACGATGATGCGCCGCCTGGCTAAGGAAGACGCCGTTTTTGCGGGTATGAGCAGCGGAGGCGCCGTGGCCGCTGCGGCCAAGCTGGCTCAGGAGTTGGACGAAGGACTTATTGTGTGTATTATCTGCGACCGGGGGGATCGGTATCTTTCGGCGGGGATTTTTTAGCCGCAGAGACTGATTGATCAAATTTGGCGGGAATGGGCTCTCCGTGCGGGTCTATTTGGGGATAACCCAAAGTAACATCCACTTCATCGAGCAATTCTTCCGACAACAAGTGCTCGAAATATTCGGCTTCGTCGTGTACCTGCTCGCCACTGAGCCCCACCTGGTCTGCCAGATAGGTTTCCCACAGGCGGTGGGCCCGCACCAGCTTGCGTGCGGCAGTTAATCCGCCGGAGCTTAATTCCATTTTTTCTTTGTCGATTAATCCTTTGTCGGACAAAATCGATAGCCGACGTCTAATTTTCAGCGTACCCCACCCGAGTTGTTTGGCAAGCGCCTCGACGGTTAGTCCGCCCGCTTGCTGCAAATGAAAAGCCTGCTTGATCAAGTCTTCGATCTCAATGCGCCGCCGTAAACGCATTTTCCGCCAGAACTGGAAAATCAAGCCTTTTTCAGGCGCAAACCCGACTGCAAGCAAATAACACAGGGTAGCTACCACAGCCATGGCAGGGCCGGGCGTGGTTTCAAACAGAATAGCCGCCAATAACCCGATAACCGCCGAGGCCAATCCCACAGCGCCTGCAATAACCAATACGACTTGCAGCCGGTTGGACAACAATAAGGCAGTGGATGCCGGCGTAATCAACATCGCTACCACCAAAATAACCCCTACGGTCTGCAATGCCGCTACTACCGCAAAGGATAACAACAACATGAGAAAGTAATGGATCATTTTGACCGAAATGCCCATGGTCTCGGCTATTACCGGCTGAAAAGTAGTGGCAAATAAATAGCGATATAACACGATTATACTGGCAATAACGTACAGGGTGATGCCCGCAGTTAGGTACAGATCGGCGTTGGCCACGCCCAATACGTTGCCGAATAAAAAGTCCTTGAGGTCGAGGTGTACGCCTTCATTGCGGCTTATCCACGATATGCCCATGACCCCCACCGAAAACATGGCGGTGAATACGATGCCCACCGCCGCGTCATTTTTGGTCTTGACTTTCTGTTGTATCCAGGTGATAGCCACCGCGGCCACCAAACCGGCTAAAACGGCGCCTACGAAAAACCCCATCGCACTGTAACCCACGATCATAAATGCAAAAACAACCCCCGGCAAGATGGCATGCGATAGCGCATCGCCCACCAGCGACATGTTGCGCAATACGATGAAGCAGCCCAATACGCCGCACATTAATCCCACTAAGGAGGAGGCGATTAAGGCCCGGATGGCCCATTCCTGTTGTAGTATGCTTAGTATGGTATCCATAGGTATGCTGTCTTATCCTGGATACAAAGATAAGCATATTTTTATTAATTAAAATAAATTTTTAGATTAGCCTAAAAATATTATTTTTTTAACCACAGAGTTACACCGAGTTTCGCAGAGGTATCACAGAGGTACAAGGACTCTGTGTTACCTCTGCGAAACTTAGCGTCCTCTGCGGTAAAAAATCCAATGCAAACTAAACGCTTACTCTATCGTATACCTCACCCCCAGGTATATTTCCCTGCCCTTCGTCGGCCCCCAGTTAAACGCCGTATCGAAATAAGGCCCAAACGGATCCTGCCAGGAGAGAATAGGCCGCAACTGCCTGAAATCAAAGATATTCTCGCAGCCGGCATACACTTCAAACCGGGTCCATACCTTGGTCAACTGCGCGCTGAACACCGAGTAGGGTTTCGAAGTGGCGGGCTGCTGAAATTCCGTGGGGTAGGCGCTGGTATTGGGCAGGCGCTGCGAGCCGTACCAGTGCAGGTTGGCGTCGGCCCGCCAGTGTTTTTTGGCCGTTTCGTATGCCAGCGCGGTCATGAATTTGTGCTTTGGGTTGAAAGGTAAGGTCTGCTTTTGCTCGCCCTCCATGCGGTATACGTCGAGGTAGTTGTAGGCTACTTTGAACTCTATGCGCTGGTTCCAGCTCAGCTTGGCTTCCAGTTGCGCGCTGTTGGACACCGACTTATCTTCAAAGTTGGCAATGATGGCTTTGGTGGGCTCGGTATCGTAATCGGGGAAAAACTGGTTTTGGAATTGCGTGCGGTAAAAATCGGCCATCAGGGTGAGGGTCCAGGGGTCGGCTATGATGGTGTGGTTCAGGTTGAGCCCCATATTGAGGGCGCGCTCAGGTTTGATGTCTTCCTGGAAAACGATATCCCTGGAACTGGCCAGCAGGCCGATGTTTTCGCTAAAGAGGTTGACCGTGCGGAAGCCCGTGCCTGCGGATAGCCTGATCTGGGTAACCTCGCTGAGTTGGTAACGCACGAGTGCTCTGGGGGTGAAAAACCAACCGAAGCGCTGGTGGTGGTCGAGGCGCATACCCGCAATGATAGAAAACGGCGCAAAGTCGAAATACTGCTCGGCAAACACGCCGGGGATGAGGTCGCGGCGGTTGTATTGGCCGTCGTAAGTACGTCCCAGCGGCAGTCCGTTGAAATCGATATTTTCTTCATTATGCAAATAGCGGTAGCTCGCTCCGGCTTTCAGATCGTGTTTGGCGGCCCAGGTATGTTCGTATTGCACATTGGCGTAGGCCATCATTTGCTCGGCGTCGTACGAGGTAGCGCCAAAATACGAGGACTGTTTGTGGTATTGCGCGGAAGCGAGAAGCGTTACCCGGCTGTTGGCATTAAACAGGTAGCTGGTTTTGGTGTAAAATTCGGGCTGTCGGATGTCTACCGTTTGACCATAAACAGTATGGCTGCCTTGGTCTTTATCGCGGCGGTACTGTTGTTGCCCGCCGGTGCGTTGCTCGTCTACGTAGCGCAACCCGATGCGGGCGGCGAGTCCGCGTTCGCCTTCTTGCTTGTAATCCCATTGGTTAAAAAACGACAGACGCCGGGTCAGCGGCATGTCGAGAAAATCGTCGTTGTCGCGATCAATGCGCTGGGCCGGTAACACGACGTATGCTGCCGACATATTCGACCAGCCTTTGCCGCGGGTTACATAACTGGCGTTGTATTGTGTTTCGCCAAAGCTGTTGGCATAAGCATTGAGCAGCAGGCGTTCTGCCTCGTCGGCTTCTTTGAATTCCACGTTGATTTGCCCGCTGATGCCTTCAAAACCCTGTAATACCGACGAGGCGCCTTTGGCGACGTATATGTTTTTGATGACGGTGCCCGGTATGGCATTTACGCCGTAAGTATACGACAAGCCCTGGATGAGCGGCAGTCCGTTCACG
Organism: Saprospiraceae bacterium; assembly: GCA_016787505.1. Taxonomy (GTDB): domain Bacteria; phylum Bacteroidota; class Bacteroidia; order Chitinophagales; family Saprospiraceae; genus JABWBR01. Next base: position 12,554 of record JAEUUQ010000555.1, read on the forward strand.
AGGATTTGATTGTATACCCCCGACAAACCCAGCGTGCGCAGCTCTTTGGCCTGGGTCAACACGTTGGTCGTCATAGCCTGTACGCTGGCCGTAGTCTCAAAACAACCCGACAAGTCGCAACACGCGGCCCGCTTGAGTTCGCCGCTGCTGATTACCTCCACCTTTGCCGGCGAGTCGAGCAGGTAGGTGGCCGAGCGATCGGCGCTGACCTGCACTTCATCGAGCGTGTGGCCGGTATGCAGGGTGATAAAAAGTTTGCCGGCAAAACGCACGCGCAAGGTATCGGCTTTATAGCCTACAAAACTCGTCACGAGCAACCGCTGCACCGTATCGGCGGGCAAAAAGAGCTGAAAAGCGCCCTCCTGGTCGGTGGTCACGCCCTGCTCCGGGGCGTGCTGCCAGTGCACGGTAGCGCCGGTGAGAGCAGCGCCTTCGCCATCCACCACTACGCCGGAGAGCATGGGTTGTTGGGCAGCAGCATGCGATCCAAAGATTTGTATTAAACAGATTAGCAGGGCAATGCGGTGGAGCATGAGATTGAATTTATTAGTACAAAAGTATTACTATTTTTTTACCACAGAGTAAAACGGAGTGCCACAGAGCGTTATCTTGACTCTGTGGAACTCTGTGAAACTCCGTTTTACTCTGTGGTTAAACTAAAGCCGCATATCCCACTTATAAAATTCCCACCCCCACCTCAAAAAAACTTAGTTTAGAAATCAAACTAAGTAAACTTTTTTCCTCAAATTTGCGTTACAATTATTCCAAAACACACTGCCATGACCTCGCTTGCAATTGCAGAAAAGCAACTGGCCGACACCGGCTTCCTCGACGTAGACATCGACCCTACCCTCGACCTTTTTGAAGAAATTCAAAAGTTGAAAAAGGAAAAAAACGCCATCATCCTGGCGCATTACTACCAGGAATCCGAGATACAGGACATAGCAGACTACATCGGCGACAGCCTGGGGCTTTCGCAAAAAGCAGCCTCAACAGACGCTGATATGATCGTTTTTGCGGGGGTACACTTCATGGCAGAGACGGCCAAAATGCTTTCTCCGCACAAAAAAGTGCTTTTGCCCGACCTGAAAGCCGGGTGCTCGCTGGCCGATTCCTGTCCGGCGCCGCTGTTCCGGCAATTCAAGGAAAAACACCCCGGCCACGTGGTAGTGAGTTATATCAACTGCACCGCCGAGCTCAAAACGCTCACCGATATCTGCTGCACCTCTACCAACGCCGTGCAGATCATCGAAAGCATACCCAAAGACCAGCCCATCATTTTTGCCCCGGATATCAACCTGGGCCGCTACCTCGTGAAAAAAACCGGACGCGACATGGTGTTGTGGAACGGCTCGTGTATGGTGCACGAAATTTTTTCGCTCGAAAAAATCACCAAGCTCAAGCAGCGCCACCCCAACGCAAAGTTCATCGCCCACCCCGAGTGCGAAACCAAAGTGCTGGACCTGGCCGACTTCATCGGCTCCACTACCGGACTGCTGAAATACACCATCAATAACGAGGCTACAGAGTTTATCGTAGCCACCGAATCGGGCATCCTCCACCAGATGGAAAAAGCCTCGCCGCACAAAACCTTCATCCCGGCGCCGCCCAACAACGCCTGCGCCTGCAACGAATGCCCGCACATGAAGCGCAATACGCTCGAAAAACTCTATGTGTGCATGAAATACGAGCAGCCCGAGATCATCCTGCCCCAATGGGTGATCGACGAAGGCCGCGCCTGCATTGACCGCATGCTGGATATTTCGGCGAAAGCCGGATTAGTAGGATAAGAAACACCGCTACCCAATTGACACAACACACCTTTTGCCGCATCTGCGAATCGCTGTGCGGGCTGGAAGTTACCCTCCAGGAGGGTCAAATCACCAAAATAGAACCCGACGAAGCCCACGTGGCCACGCGCGGCTTCGGTTGTCCGAAAGGACTCAAGCAACACCACTTGTTTAATTCGCCCGACCGGCTTCGCTACCCCATGCGCCGCACTTCGGAAGGCTGGCAGCGCGTAAGCTGGGATGAGGCCTTGGGCGGCATCGGCGGCAAAGTGCAGCAATTGCTGCGCGACCACGGCCCCCAGTCGATCGCCATGTACGTGGGCACGGCTGCCGGCTTCGGCGTGTTGCACCCGGCTTTTGCACAGGGTTTTATGCAGGGTATCGGCTCCAAAAACATGTACGCCTCGGCCACCCAGGATTGCAGCAACAAATTTGCGGTAGCAGAACATCTATACGGATTTCCCTTTACGCAGCCGTTCCCCGACCTGCACCACACCAACTGCCTCATCGTAGTGGGCGCTAACCCGGTAGTGTCGAAATGGAGTTTCCTACAGGTGCCCAACCCCAGCCTACACCTCAAAGAAATAGAGCGCCGAGGTTGCCGCATCTACTTCGTCGATCCGCGCAAAACGGAGTCGGCCAAGGTAGCCGGTCAGCACGTGTTCATCCGACCGGGTACCGACGTATTTTTCTACCTCTCTTTCCTGCACGAACTCATCCACAGCGGCGGCATCAATCGAACCAAAGTGGAGACCTACATGAAAGGCTACGCCGAACTCGCTGCCCTGGCCGAGCAATGGCCGCCCGAGCGCAGCGCTACCGTCACCCACATCGAACCGACGCTGCTGCGGCAAATGGTGGCTGACTACCGCCAGGCCGACGGCGCGGCGCTGTATTGCTCCACCGGTGTCAACATGGGTGGCAACGGCCTGCTCGCCTTCTGGATACAGGAGTGCATCAACGCCATCTCCGGCAACCTCGACCGCACGGGCGGCATGCTGGTGAGCAAAGGCGTGATTGATTTCCCCAAATTCGGCAGCAAGCAGGGCCTGTTGATGCGCAAAGACCGCTCGCGGGTGGGCAACCTGCCTTCGGTCAACGACGCCTTCCCCGGCGCCGTGCTGGCCGACGAAATCCTGACCCCCGGCCCCGGACAGATCAAAGCCCTCTTCGTCACCGGCGGCAATCCGCTCATCACGATGGCCAATTCCAACCGCCTGCGGGAGGCTTTTAGCCAGCTCGAACTGCTCGTCACCCTCGACATACTACCCACAGAAACCGCCTCCATAGGCCACTTCATGCTGCCCTGCACCTCGCCCATGGAGCGCCCCGACCTGCCGTTTATTTTTCCGTTGATGCTGGGCTTGCAGGCCAAGCCCTACCTACAGGCCACCCGCGCCGTCGTCAAACCCGACGGAGAACAACGCGACGAGGCCACCATCTACCTTGATCTGGCGCGCGCCAGCGGGGTCAACCTCTTTGGGTCGGCGGTGGCCCAGCGATTCTTTCAATTGGCCAAGTGGTGGCATAGTCTGCGAAAGCCCAAAAACGCCCAGCCCTCCCTGCCCCAGGAATGGCTGCTCAACCTATTGCTGAAAATCACCCGCCAGCCCGGTTTCCGGCGCCTGCTGCGCAACCCGCACGGGCTGCTGCGCCCGGGCCACCAGGCTCATAGTTTCCTGGGCAAACGCGTGTACACCCCCGACGGCAAGCTCAACCTGTCCCCTGAGCCCATGCTGGAACAAAGCAAACGCCTGGAGCTCGATTTCCAAACCGAGTTGGCCACCCAACACCAGTTCAGGCTCATCACCAAACGCGCCGTGACCACCCACAACTCCTGGACCCACAACTTCGAAGAATTCGTAGCCGGCGAGCGCTACACCAACTACCTCTACATGCACCCCGCCGACGCCGAGCGCCTCGGCCTCCAAAACAAAGAACTGGTCGACGTTAGCTCGGCCACGGCCACCGTCCGCCTCCCCCTCAAACTGCTTGCCGACCTGATGCCCGGCACGGTGGCTTTGCCGCACGGCTGGGGGCACCAGGCTTCGCTGCAACGCGTGGCTGCGGCTACCCACGGCGTAAACGTGAATATTCTCGCTGCGGATAGCACAGCGGGTGTAGAAATGCATTCGGGAATGGTGCGGCTTACGGCGATACCTGTGCAGGTTAAAGCTGCCGGGGGGCCGAGGGCGCATAGTTGGTCGGGGTTGGCGGAGGATCGGTGGTGAGAGGGAGTGAGGGCGTGAGTGAGCGACTGGAAGGAGTCCCGTACCGACAAGGGAGGTCGGGAAGAGGGAGTGATCAGGGACTATCGGACTTTTGGACTATTAGACTGACGGCGAAAAGAACAAGGTCTCACATCTCACAAAATTTGCCATTCAGGCAAAAACGATTATTTTTGTAGCAAGCCTGTAGTTGGAATGAAAATTTGTATGCTATCCATGCAAGTAAAAGATAATTCGCACATGGCCATTTGCACAGAATCTTTTGATGCTTCCTTTTCTGTGCTTATCAAGCAGGTGCTGTGTGCGTGGTGGAACCCGGAATTACGTGGTAATGAAAGCGGCAAGTCTATGTACGGGATTAAAACCCCTTGGATGATATTGAGTAGTAGATAATATAAATTATTTAGTGAAGAATGATCAAAGTACATTACAGAAATACACGCCATACAGAGCCGGGAATGCAAAAGTTCGCTGCAATCGCAGCCCAAAGAAAACGCATAAGGAACCCAGCAGCAGGCACTTTTGTTATTGATCCAGGAAAACCTTATATTTGTATGAAACTGTAAAAGCAATGACAATACAACGGATTGACAACCAGATAATAATAACGCTCCCAGGTTCTATAGACATGGAGGGAGTGCAACGACTTGTCAATTACCTGCTGTACAAAGAAGCCACAAAAGATAGTAAAGCCAGGCAGCAGGATGTAGATGAATTGGCTCGTGAAGCCAATAAGCAATGGTGGGAAGAAAATAAACATCGCTTTTTACCGGAGTGAAATTCGTAGTCGACACCAATATCGCCTTTAGCGCTGTTCTGAACACAGAAAGCAGAATCGGCGACTTAATCATGAACTCGCATGGTATTCTCGAATTTCATGCATGTGATACGCTGCGCTCGGAACTCAAAAAGCATCGCCCAAAGCTGTTGGAATTCTCAAAGATGAGTGAAGAGCAGTTGGATCAATCTGAATACCAAATCACAAATTGCCTGGTATTTACTAACGAAGCGCTCATTCCTTATGAATTTTGGTTAAAAGCAGCCAATCTCGTTCGGGAGATTGATATGGATGATATTGCCTTTGTGGCGCTTGCTGAATTTATGGGGGTTAAATTATGGACAGGTGATAGAAAACTGTTGAGAGGCTTGGCGAGCAAAGGATACTCCAATTTTATTACAACCGACGAGCTTTACAAAATACGTACTTTACTTGAATGAAATAATATACAGCGAACTTTGCACTACCTTCGATTGCCGACTATGCGCGGCTACGTCGTCCATGCCACAGTTGGATGCCAATGTGAAACAGTCCTAAATAAATAGTTAGTCAATGAAAAGTGAAAATGCTTATATGCCAGACATATCTAAGGTAGACCTGAATGAATTCAAAAATGAAATTAAAACAGGTCGTTTGTTGCCGAGTAGAAAACCCTTGCTTGATGATATTGATGAATTTTTTTTTCAGCTTAGAAATGCAGGCATTAGAAATGCAGCCCAATTGAAAGAAAATTTAAGAAGTAATTCAAGCTTGGAAAGATTTGCAAAGGAAACCAGCATTCCAGAAAATTACTTAAAGCTACTTAAACGTGAAGTGAATAACTTGCTCCCTACCCCGATTAAGTTCAGCGATATACCCAACATTTCTGAAAAAATTGTTAAGCAATTAAACAACCTTGAAATAGTAGATACGGAAAATCTATTCCCACATATAAACGAGCCTGAAAGCCGTCAGAAATTCAAAAAAATATCAGGGTTGTCAATGGATGAAATCTTGTGGTTAACAAAACTCGTTGATGTTTCACGAATAAAGTGGGTCGGTCCGAAGCTGGCGCGATTGATCGTAGATACAGAATATGACACTGTAAAAAAACTTGCCGATGGTACCCCTTTAGAAGTGCTCAAAGCATTCAATGAGGCCAAACAAACTCATAAAGCCTACCAGGGACTTTTGGGTATTAATGACATAGAATCATGGATTCATGAGGTAGTGGTAAAAACACCACTAGTTATTGTGTATTAATCTTACAACATGAAAATAAAAAACACTGGCTACAACAAAGGCTATGATGTTCATACTGGCTAAACGCCAGCACGCCATATAGCCAGACCGTTGGATGCCATGTAAAAAATGTCGGCTACTAAGAAAATAGTGATAACTATAGCGGTTGGACTTACCATGACAGCTATTGGGCTTTTATTCAGCTATTGGATAAACACCCAACCTGTGTGGGTTTCAATAAATATGATTGTTGACAGGGACCTGCTTCCTACGATACCGGTGCAGAATATTCAAATAATAAATTTCGTTGAGACCCACGGACAAGAACTTGCGCCAGACTATGAAGGAACGGTATGCACAGAGTTTGTAATTAAAGTGATTGAAAAATTTAAAAACCTAACACAAGAGGAAAAACAACTAATTCGAATAATTACGACTGAACAACTTGACTCCCTAATCATAATGGATGCGCCAATTATTAAAGGAGTTCAAACAGCAATAATAAAAGGAGGAAAAGGAATTGAAATTGATAAATTTAAGGACGTAAAACCAGGCGACTTTGTTCAGTTCTGGAATCTATTTAAGGATAAAGAATATGGACACTGTGGAATTGTTCTTGAAATTGTGCCTAATGAAAGTATTACTGTTTACTCGTCTCATCCTGTGACAAATGGTTATGGAAAACATAAGTTTCTATGGCCTGACAAAATATACTTCGCAAGATTAGAGTGACTAACATAATAGGGGTTCTCACACGACAGCCAACAGAAGCATAATCAATGGCGGGTGATTTTGAATGTTTATATACCGTACAAGCTATTAGATTTATTTTTTAACCGCAAAGTGCTCTATTACAACACTTACCCCCCTCGTATCCAAAACAAACAGTAAAACCTACAACCCACAACCGACAACCCCTATACATCATAATTAATCTCCACTTCCGCACTAGTCGGGTGCGACTGGCAGGTGAGCACATAGCCTTCTGCCACTTCTTCGTCGTCGAGGGCGTAGCACACGTCCATTTTTACGCTGCCCTTGGTCACCTTGGCCATGCAGGTAGAACAGGCGCCGGAAGTACAGGAATAGGGCGGGTCGAATTTATTGTCAAGTAAAGTATTCAGGATGGTTTTGCCGGCGGGGACGGATATCTCGATTTGTTGGCCGCTGAGTGTTACCTTCACGTGGGCGCCGTCGGCGCCTTTGATGCGGTCGGCGTCGTCGATGGCGGAGGTGGTAAAATGCTCGGAGTGGATGTGTTTTTTGTCGATACCGCGGGTTTTCAGGGCCTGTTCCACGATTTCGATCATGGTGCCGGGGCCGCACACGAGGTATTCCGCTTCTTTGGTGCGGGCGGGGTGTTCATCGAGGAAAGCATTGACCTGGCGGGCGTCGATGCGGCCGGTTTTGCCCTGCCATGTCAGCGTGCCTTTGCTGAAAATGCCGGCGATACCTTTAGCTTTTTCGCGGCGCGGCTGGCTTAGCATGTGCGTGACGTGCAGTTGGCCGGCATAACGCGTGGCCAGTTGGGCCAGCGGCTCCCGGAAAATAATGTTTTCCTCTTCGCGATTGCCGTACAGCAAGTGGATTTCGCTTTGCGGCTCTTTTTCCAAGATGGTTTTTATCATCGAATAAAGCGGCGTAATACCGCTTCCTGCGCCAAACATATAGTAGGTTTTGCGCTGGTCTTCATTCAAGGGCGTATAAAAGCGACCCTCCGGCGGTAATACATCGACTACGTCGCCCGCTTTGAGGTTGTCGTTGATATAATTTGACACCACGCCGCCTTTCACCCGCTTGACCGTGATGGTGAGGTGGGGTTCCAATGGGCTGCTGCACATCGAATAGGCTCGGCGGACTTCCTTGCCTTTTATCTGAAACTTTAGCGTGAGGTGCTGTCCCTGCGTGTATGCGTATTCTTCTTTCAGCACCTCGGGCACTTCAAAAGTCACAGATACAGCGTCTTTTGCTTCGGGGACGATTTCTTTTACGGTAAGCGGATGAAACGGTTTGCTCATATGGCGAATAAGTTCTAACTTGAAACATCTATTAAGACCTACGGTTCAATTTTGGATGCAAATGTAAAGATATGTGGAAAGACGCCAAGTATTTATTAGCGTATACTGTGCCTCTGGCTGCGTTTGCGGGGCTTTATTTTCAGGGCCCCTGGTCTCCCGGCAGCTTTTACGTGGCTTTTGTGGCCGTGCCTGTCATGGAATTTTTTCTTTCCGGCACCGATGAAAACCTCGACCCGGAAGAAGAGCAGCTGCAATCGAAAGTCCGCTTTTTCGATGTGTTGTTGTATCTCAACATCCCGATTTTGTATGCCTTGATGGCGTATTACTTTGAGGTTATGGGTACAGGTACGCTTTCTATGTGGGAAATTGCGGCATCAACCATCAGTGTAGGCCTGGCGGTGGGCAGCATGGGTATCAATGTAGGCCACGAGCTGGGCCATCGCGCCAGGCGTTATGAACAATGGATGTCAAAGGTCTTGCTGTTGCCCGCTTTGTACATGCATTTTTTTATAGAACACAACCGCGGCCACCACAAAAACGTAGCTACCGACCTCGACCCCGCCTCTGCCCGTAAGGGGCAAACCGTATACGCCTTTTGGGTGCGCTCGGTGGTGAAAGGTTATCTCAATGCCTGGCAATTGGAACATGAGCGCCTGGCTAAAGTGGGCCTGTCGCCATGGTCGTGGCACAACCAGATGGCGCAGTTTCAGGTCATTCAGGCGGCCTACCTGCTGCTGATCGGAGCAGTCTTCGGCTGGGGTATTTTACCTTATGCCCTTGCTATCGCCGTGGTAGGGTTTCTATTACTGGAAACTGTCAATTATGTCGAACACTACGGACTGCGCCGCCGCCAACTCGATAATGGGCGCTACGAACCGGTGACGCCCCGCCATTCCTGGAATTCCAACCACGAATTGGGCCGCATCCTGCTGTACGAGCTTACGCGCCATTCCGACCACCATTATAAAGCTTCGCGCAAATACCAGATCCTGCGGCACTGGGATGAAAGTCCACAACTTCCCCTGGGGTATCCCAGCTCGATTATTTTGTCGCTCGTGCCGCCCCTGTGGTTTGGGGTAATGGATAGGAGGGTGGAGGAGGTTAGCGGACGGCAGTCGGCAGTCGGCGGTCGGTAGTCGGGGAGTTTATTTTTTTTATAGAATTAGAATTTTATGAAAATAAATGGCCGTCATTACCAAACCATCTGGCTCGACGAGGCTGATCCCTCGGTGGTGCATACCTTTGACCAGCGGCGTTTTCCGCACGAGGTGGTGATTGAAGACTTGCGCACGCTCGAAGATTGCGTCACCGCCATCCGCGATATGCACGTGCGTGGCGCGCCGCTAATCGGGGTTACAGCGGCCTATGGGTTGTATTTAGCCTTGCTTCAGGCGCCCGATGCAGAGACTGTCCACGAGCAGTTGCTACCTTGGACTGCCCGGCTCAAGAGCGCCCGTCCGACGGCTGTCGACTTGTTTTTTGCCGTGGATCGCATGGTGGCGACATTGGCGCCCGGGCAGTCGCTATCGCAAATGCAGGAGGCGGCCAAGCGGGAAGCGGGTGTGCTGGCCCAGGAAAGCGTAGCGCAATGCCGGCGCATCGGCGAATACGGCCTGCCTTTGATCGAGGCTATTCACAGCAGGCACCCCGGTCGACCAGTGCGCATACTCACCCATTGCAATGCCGGCTGGCTGGCCTGCGTCGATTACGGCACGGCATTGGCGCCGGTATACCTGGCGCACGATAAGGGCATTCCGATGCAGGTGTGGGTGGATGAAACCCGGCCCCGCAACCAGGGCGCCCAACTCACTGCTTTTGAATTGCTACAGCACGGCATACCGCATACGCTTATCACCGATAATGCCGGCGGCCACCTGATGCAACACGGCATGGTGGATATTGCCATTGTAGGTACCGACCGCACCACGCGTACCGGCGATGTAGCCAACAAAATCGGCACCTACCTCAAAGCGCTGGCCGCCTTCGACAACGGCGTTCCGTTTTACGTGGCACTGCCTTCCTCTACGATAGACTGGAAACTGCGCGACGGGCTGCGCGAAATTCCCATCGAACAACGCGGTGACGACGAGGTGAAATACGTGCAGGGGCTGCACGAAGGGCGCATAACACAGGTACTCATCGCCCCCGCCGAAAGCCCGGCCGCCAACTACGGCTTCGACGTAACCCCCGCCCGGCTGGTTACCGGGCTTATTACCGACCGCGGCGTCTGTCCGGCAAGCGAGGAAGGACTTTTGCATTTGTATCCCGAAAAAAGACATGCGTAAATGGCCAACCTGACACTCGAAGAAGGCTATATCAAATTCCAGGTACATTGGGCTTCTGCGCCTGCCTGGGATGCTGCTCAGGTGGCCGAACTCAACCGCTGGCGGGAGGTCATGCGCCGGCACGGACTGATAGGCGCCTATCCCGACGGGGTTGGTTTTGGCAATATCAGCCTGCGCTGGGAGCGTAGCGACCGCTTCCTGATCAGCGGTTCCGCTACGGGGCATCTGCCTGCGCTGGATGGCAGCCACTACAGCCTTGTCACGGCCGTGCGCATCGATACCAACGAACTTTGGTGCGAAGGGCCCGCCTTGGCCTCCTCCGAATCCATGAGCCATGCCGCCATTTACGCCGAATGCCCCTGGGTGGGGGGCGTGATCCATGTGCACCATTTGGAATTATGGGAGCGCTTGTTACACCGGGTACCCACTACCGGTAGCGAGGCCGCCTACGGCACCCCTGAAATGGCCTACGAAATTCAGCAATTGCTGCGCACCACCGACCTGCCTCGTCAATGCCTCTTGGTAATGGAAGGCCACCGCGAGGGTATTTTTGCTTTCGGCGCTAACCTGGAAGAAGCGGCAGAAAGGATATTGCGCGCCCTTACGTCTATTAGCATAGCGAATTGATCGAACAAAGTCGGCAGTTTTGCGGGCTAAAGCGTACTTTTAGGATTCTAATATAATTGGCTGATGAACCTACTGGAAAATATACGTCTCGCATTTCGCTCGGTGCGCTCCAACTGGCTGCGCGCCATCCTCACGTTGTTGATCATTGCTTTCGGTATTATGGCCCTGGTGGGCATCCTCACCGCTATTGACAGCGCGATCTATTCGCTCAACGACAACTTGTCGTAT
>JAEUUQ010000561.1 GCA_016787505.1 Saprospiraceae bacterium
CCTTCGTCGAAAGAATAATTACGCCTGCACTAAATCACCTACCTTTTACTGTTTTTTTCACCTGACTAAAAAAATTAAATTATGAAACCATTTTTCCTGCTCTTGCCGCTAATCGCTTTCTTTGCCGCCTGTACAGGCGATAAAACCGCCGAAAGCGAAAAACAATCGTTTATGTCTCCTATGTATGCCAAAGCCGACAGCTTACAATCGCCGGCTGCCAAAGTAGAGCCCAAAGAACTCTCGATCCATGGCGATACTCGTATCGACAATTACTTTTGGCTCAACAATCGCGAAAATCCCGATGTGATCGAGTATCTGAAAGCCGAAAATACTTACCTCGATCAGATCACTTCGCATACCAAAGCTTTTCAGGATAAACTGTTCCAGGAAATGAAAGGCCGTATCAAAGAAGAAGACCAGTCGGTGCCCTACAAAGACAACGGCTATTATTACGTCAACCGCTTTGAACAAGGCCAGGAATACCCCATTTACGCCCGCAAGAAAGGCAGTCTCGACGCAAAAGAAGAGATTATGCTCAACGTCAATGAAATGGCCAAACCCTATAAATTTTACAACGTCGGCGGATTGTCAGTGAGCCCCGACAACAAAATCCTGGCTTTCGGCGAGGATACGCTCAGCCGCCGCATTTATACCATCAAATTTAAAAACCTGGAAACAGGCCAGATGCTGGCCGATGAAATCCCCGGCGCTACCGGCAGCACAGCCTGGGCCAACGACAACAAGACGGTGTTTTATACCCTCAAAGACGCCACCACGCTGCGCGGTTACAAGATTATGAAGCACAAACTGGGTACGCCGACTGCGAAAGACGTAGCCATTTTTGAAGAAAAAGACGAAACCTTCGGTACCGTGGCGTACAAAACCAAATCGAAGAAGTATATCGTAATCGCATCGTACGCTACGCTTTCGCAGGAATACCAGGTGATAGAAGCCGACAAACCCGACGGCAAATTCCGTACGATCCAGCCCCGCGAACGCGGCCTGGAATACGACTTCGACCACTACGGCGATAAGTTTTACATCCGCACCAACTGGAATGCCAAAAATTTCAAGTTGATGGAAACGCCTGAAAAAGCCACCACCAAAGAAAACTGGAAAGATCTGATCCCCCACCGCGAAGACGTGCTGCTGGAAGGAATTGAGATCTTCAAAAATTACCTGGTGCTCACCGAACGCAAGGGCGGCATCACCCAATTGCGCATCCGCCCCTGGAACGGCAATGCCGAGCATTACATCAAATTCCCCGAAGACGCCTACGTAGCCTATGTGGGTATCAACCCCGAATTCGACACCGAATTGCTGCGCCTGGGCTACCAGTCGATGACCACGCCGGCAACGACCTACGATTACCACATGTCGACCAAGGCTTTTGACATGCTCAAGCAGCAGCCGGTACTCGGCGGTTTTGACGCGGCCAACTATGTGTCGGAGCGCATCTTCGTGACCGCCCGCGACGGCGCCAAAGTGCCGGTGTCTATCGTGTATCGCAAAGGATATAAAAAAGACGGCAAAGCGCCGTTATTGCTTTACGGCTACGGCTCTTACGGCGCCAGCATGGAGCCCTACTTTAGCTCTACCCGCCTCAGCCTGCTCGACCGCGGCTTCGGTTATGCCATTGCGCATATCCGCGGCGGTCAAGAGATGGGCCGCCAATGGTACGACGATGGCAAATTGCTGAAAAAGAAAAATACTTTCACCGACTTTATCGACTGCGCCGAATACCTGGTGAAAAACAAATACGCGGCTAAAGATCAACTCTTTGCCATGGGCGGCAGCGCCGGCGGACTGCTGATGGGCGCCGTGGTTAATATGCGCCCCGACTTGTGGAAAGGCGTGGTGGCCTCAGTGCCCTTTGTGGATGTAATCACTACTATGCTCGACGAAAGCATCCCGCTCACTACCGGTGAATTCGACGAGTGGGGCAACCCCAAAGACAAGGCTTACTACGACTATATCAAGTCGTATTCGCCCTACGATAATCTGGAAGCCAAAGACTATCCCGCTATGCTGGTCACCACCGGCCTGCACGACTCGCAGGTGCAGTATTGGGAACCCGCCAAGTGGGTAGCCAAATTGCGCACCATTAAAACCGATAAAAATCCCTTACTCCTGCATACGAATATGGATGCCGGCCACGGCGGCGCCTCCGGGCGCTTTGAAAGCCTCAAGGAAATTGCGCTGGAATACGCCTTTATCCTCGACCTGGCAGGTAAAGCGGATGCGGAAGTGAAGAATTAAAGTTATCGGTTGTGGGTTGTGGGTTGTAAGTTTTATAACCTATAACCCATAACCCACAACCTACAACAACACCCATGCCCACTCCCGATCAAAACTACCTCTCCCTCAACCGCGAACTTTGGAACGCGAAGGTGCCTTATCACCTGCAATCTGAGCTCTACGCACAAGAAGCCTTTATGGCCGGCGCTACCTCGCTGCAATCCATTGAACTGGAGCAAGTTGGCGATGTAAAAGGCAAAACGCTGTTACACCTGCAATGTCATTACGGGCAGGACACCTTGTCGTGGGCGCGCCTGGGCGCCCGGGCCACCGGCATCGACCTCTCTGACGCAGCCATTGCTACTGCCCGCGAACTCAACGACAAACTGGGCCTCGACGCCCGCTTTGTCTGCTGCAACGTCTACGACGTGCCCGAGCAGATCGACGAGCAATTTGACATCGTATTTACCTCTTACGGCACGATAGGCTGGCTGCCCGACCTCGAAAAATGGGGGCAAGTCATCCATAAAATGCTCAAACCCGGCGGCGAATTTCACTTCATCGAATTCCATCCCGTGATCTGGATGTTCGACGACGATTTTAAATACGTGGCCTATTCGTACTTCCAGCAGGAAGCTATCGTAGAAGAAACCCAGGGCACTTATGCCGATCGCGACGCGCCCATCAAAAACACATCGGTAAGCTGGAACCACAGCCTCGACCAGGTATTGGGCACGCTGCTCCGCCAAGGCCTTCGCATCGAGCATTTTGCCGAATTCGACTGGTCGCCCTACAAGAGTTTTCCCCGAATGACCCCCTCACCCAATGGAGGCTGGTATCTCGAAGGATACGAAGGCAAATTACCAATGGTATACGCTTTGAAAGCGACTAAGCCGGAATAAGTCTTATATTTGGCGCCATAACCTAATACGAGTTTTATGTCAGCACGTCAGCGTTTGGTAGCGGGTAACTGGAAGATGAACAAAAATTACCAGGAAGGCCGCGATCTAACTACCGATATCATCAGGTTGTTGCAACCCACTGAGATAAAAGTGGTGCTCGCCCCGCCGTTCATACACATGAAAAGCGTGAGCAATATCATTCAGGATATGACCCACCTCTATCTGGGCGCCCAGAATTGCCACCAGGAAGAAAAAGGGGCTTATACCGGTGAGGTCTCTGCATCCATGCTGAAATCTACGGGCGTCGACTACGTCATTATCGGCCATTCAGAGCGGCGCGAATATTTTGGCGAAACCGATGATTTGCTGGCTAAAAAAGTAGCTGCCGTATTGGCCAATGATATGTTGCCCATCTTTTGTTGCGGTGAAAAACTCGATATCAGAGAAGCCGGAACCCACGAAGCGCTGGTGGCTCAGCAGCTACAAGAAGGATTGTTTGGGCTTTCCGCCGAGGATTTTGCCCGGGTTGTCATCGCCTACGAACCCGTATGGGCTATCGGCACCGGTAAAACGGCTACCCCACAACAGGCCCAGGAAATGCACCACCATATTCGCAGCCTTATCGCCAGGCAATACGGCAATGATCTGGCTGAAAAAACTACGATACTCTACGGCGGTAGTTGCAACCCCTCCAATGCCCGTGAGCTCTTCGCCCAACCCGATGTCGACGGCGGCCTCATTGGCGGCGCCTCCCTCAAAGCCGAGGATTTTGTGGCCATTGTTAATAGTTTTGAGTGAACAGTGAACTGTGAACTGTGAACAGATCAAGGAGCAGTTCACAGTTCACTGTTCACTAATTAATACCCATACTTCTCCTTCCATTCCGCTTTCAGCTTTTGGCGTAGCTTTTCCTCGGCGGCATTGTGCTGGGGGTTATAAAAGCGCTTGCCGGCTATTTCTACGGGTAAAAATTCCTGTTCGATAAAATTGCCAGGGTAATCGTGGGCGTATTTGTACCCCTTGCCGTATTGAAGTTGCTTCATAAGCGAAGTAGGGGCATTGCGCAGGTGCAGCGGCACCGGCAGCGAGCCAGTCTGGCCAACCAGCGACATAGCCTCGCTGATAGCCACATAAGCTGCGTTGCTTTTTGGGCTGGTCGCCAAATAAATGGCTGCTTGTGATAAAATAATACGGGCTTCGGGCATGCCGATAGTATGAACAGCCTGGAAAGCCGTTGTGGCCATCAACAGCGCGTTGGGGTTGGCAAGTCCGACGTCTTCAGCTGCGGCGATCATCATACGGCGGGCTATAAACTTCACGTCTTCACCTCCCTCCAGCATGCGGGCCAGCCAATATACGGCGGCGTTGGGGTCGCTGCCTCGAATAGACTTGATAAACGCAGAGGCGATATCGTAGTGCTGCTCGCCGCCTTTGTCATACATGGCCAGATGCTGCTGTATAGCTTGCGTGACCAACTCGTCGGTCAAAGTCAGTTTTTCCTCCGCAGGCATGGTGTCGGCCACCAATTCGATGGCGTTGAGCAATTTGCGGGCATCGCCGCCTGAATACAAAAGCAGCGCATTATTTTCCTCGATGATGATCTCGCGCTTTTGCAATTCTTCGTCGTGGCGCAAGGCATTTTCGAGCAGGCCCATCAACTCTTCTTTCGACAAAGAGTTGAGCACGTATACCTGGCATCGCGACAATAGCGCGGGGATCACTTCAAAAGAAGGATTCTCCGTGGTGGCGCCGATCAGCGTGATTGTGCCGTCTTCTACCGCGCCCAGCAGCGAATCTTGCTGCGATTTGCTAAAGCGGTGAATTTCATCTATAAATAAAATAGGCTTGGGCGCATTAAAAAAATGCTGTCCGCGGGCGCGCTGAATCATATCCCGCACATCCTTCACCCCCGAGTTGATCGCACTAAGCGTGTGAAACGGGCTTTTCACCTGTTGTGCCAAAAGGCGGGCCAGGGTTGTTTTGCCCACTCCCGGAGGGCCCCACAAAATCATAGAAGGCAGCCTGCCCGTAGCCAGCGCCTTGGTGAGTACTGCCTGCGGTCCTATCAGGTGCTGCTGACCCACATATTGCTCAAGGCTCGTGGGTCGCATGCGCTCTGCCAATGGTATCATCCCACTCATATACAAGCTTTTCCAGGGTTCAAATTATCAAAACACAGCAACAATGTTGAATTTTTTTTTCAACAAATCGTTGCAGAATTTGCAAAAAAAGGGAGAAGCGCTTACATTTGTCTACTCAACCCTCCCATCGACTTATCGCTATCTGAAGAGGCTTTCCTTTAAACGCAATTACTACATACCTGTATTTCATCCCGAACCGATACAAGCTATTCAGAGCTTGCCAAGGCCATACATACTATAAAAAACAGCTAACTAATCACCCAGCGGCAAATGGGGCTATTCATTTGTGCCGGGTTTGGTTTATTGTTAACAAAGAGAAAACACACACAGATGACAAGCGCACCTTTGTACTCACCCCCCGTTACCCCCTCGTCTTTTTTGGAAAAGATGATGGTCGAAACCCAGTATTTTTATGTTGACGGTGGCAAAAGTACACTGATAGTCGGGCAAAGCGGCATTCGCCTTACCTTGCCCGCCTTGGCTTGCCGCC
>JAEUUQ010000584.1 GCA_016787505.1 Saprospiraceae bacterium
AGGCGGCGAAGACGCCAAGGTGCTCAAACGCTACCGCGAACCCGCCTGGAATAACCCCGTGGTGCGCATCGTAGACGCCGCCGGCGCCGATGTGACCGACCGGCTGAACGGCAATTACAACGCCGCCGGACTCGTAGAAACGATGACCAAGGCACTCGGCCAACGCGGGCAAAATGTGCCCGGCTATTTATCGCTGCTGCAAGAAGAAATGACGGCATACCAACGCGGCACGGCCACGGCCTCCCTATCCATGTATTGCTTCTGGACGGGCGAAAAGCAACTGGGCCGGCTCTCGGGCGTGGTGGCTACCCAGGCCGGATTTATGGATGGCCGTGAGGTGGTGCGCGTCACCTACGACCCCACCGTTTTGCCATTTGAAGAACTGGTAGAAGCCGGCCAGTCGGCCCGCTGCGCCGACGGCGTGTACGTCAACGGCCTGCCACGCCAGGAGCTAGCCGCGAAAGTGGTAGGCAGCAAAGCCGTGCGTAGTGAAACCGATTTCCGCCCCGACGATACACCCAAATATTACCTGGCCCAAACCCTGTACCGCTTTGTGCCTATGACGCCCCTGCAATCCGCCCGCGCCAACGCCCTGATCGGCAAAGACGATTCGCCCGAAGCCGTGTTGTCGCCCCGGCAGATCCAACTGGCCGCCCAAATAGCCGCCCAGCCCAAAGCCGGCTGGCGCAATGCCATTGGCGAGGATTTTCAGAAAGCCTGGGAGGCATTCAGATCGTATTGAACACCACATTACCTCATTTATTTGTTGTCATTTTCTTGATTGTATTCATAAATTATTTTAATAATTTCAGATTACAATCAAAAAATATTATATTTGTCAATAAAAAATAATCTCAATGTGGATAGACCGAAAGCTATTGCCAACGGTAGAAGGACATCTTGAACCAGGTAAAGCCGTCATATTAATCGGACCGAGGCAGGTAGGAAAGACTACGTTGCTTGAGAAAGTGACAGCGGATTATCGAGGGAAACTACTTTGGATGGACTGTGACGAGCCTGATGTACGACAACGATTGACAGATGCTACTTCTTCTACACTGAGAGCCTGGATTGGAGATGCCGGACTGGTGGTGATTGACGAGGCTCAGCGTGTAAAAAACATCGGACTTACATTGAAGTTATTTACCGACAAAATCAAGTCCGTCAAATTGTTGGTTACGGGTTCCTCGTCACTGGACTTGGCCAACGAAATCAATGAACCGCTAACCGGTCGCAAATGGGAGTTCATGCTTCTGCCGATTTCCGCAGAGGAAATGCGGGAGCACCACGGTGAAATGGAAGAAAGACGATTGTTATCACATCGCCTGGTATATGGTATGTACCCCGAAATCATCAACCGGCCAGGAAAAGAGCAAGCTTTGCTAAGACAATTGAGCGGGAGTTATTTATACAAGGATATTTTCACCTTCCATGACGTCCGTAAACCGGAGGTAATTGAAAAGCTATTGCAATCCCTGGCACTGCAAATCGGTAGCGAGGTCAACTACCACGAACTGGCTCAATTGACAGGAAGTGACCAGGCTACGGTGCAGCGCTACCTCAACTTGTTGGAAAAAGCCTTTGTGGTTTTTCGCTTGCCCGCTTTCAGTCGAAACCTGCGCAACGAATTAAAAAAAAGCAGGAAGGTTTATTTCTATGACAACGGGATCAGAAACGCTATCATCAATAGTTTTCAGCCGATAGACATGAGGACTGATGTAGGAGCGCTTTGGGAAAATTACCTTGTAAGCGAACGCACAAAATGGATTGCCAACCACCAGTATTTCGCTAACCGTTATTTTTGGCGTACGACCCAACAAAAAGAAATTGATTATTTGGAAGAAAAAGACGGCAAACTTTTTGCCTTTGAATTTAAATGGAAGCCGACGGCTAAAGTAGCTTTCCCTAAGGCTTTTTTAACTACTTATGACCATGTCGAAACTGCCGTTATCAGCCCCGAAAACTATATGGGTTTCGTAGCGCCTGAACCCTCATCAACCTTCATCTAATATCAAACTTCAGCCTCGCAAACACCAGCCTCCCGGCAAAACCCGCTTGCTGCACGCGGCGGCTGTATACAAAACGCCCTGAACTCATATTATTAGAGTGGATATGGCGATCCTGGTAAGTATCCAGCAGGTTGTTGGCGCCTACGGATAAAGTAAGCCCTTTCCACACCTGGTAGCTGACCGAAGCATCAAAGATCGTAACCGGATTGAAGGCCTGGTCCAGTGTTTCTTTGTTGCCGCTGAAAGCATTCGTGGGGAAATTCTCCGGTTTGGCGGGGTCGATAGACGGATCGAGGTAGACCACTTCGCCCCATTGCACGGCGCGCAGCATGGCGCCGAATTTTTTCAGCTTATAATTTATGGTAAAATTAAACTTGTTGCGGGGGTTGGCCACCTCAATGCGGCTTTGGTCTTCGCGGTTAAAATAGCGGGCCACCTGCCCTGTTTCTATCAGGATTGGCGAAGCCTGGATGCGCGGCGTGCCGTCGGGATTTTTCTTCACCTCGTTGTCGATATACGTGGCGGCCAGGGTAAATCGCAGGTCGTGTTTGCCGCCGAAAACCTTGCCGTAGGCAATCACGGCTTCTACGCCGCGCGAGCGCGTATCGATCGCGTTGGCAAAAAAGTTGGCCTGGCCGGCGCCGGCGGCTTCAAGTTGGGCTTTAAGCTCGGCATTACCGCCGTCGGTGAAATTGTTGGTGAGCACAATGCGGTTGTCGATATCGATCTGGTAGGCGTCTACCGAGATTTCGAGGCCTTCTGTGGGGCGGGCGGTGACGCCGGCGGTGAAGCTCTGCGAGGTTTCCTGCGTTAGTTCGGGGATGCCCAGAATTTCTGCCGGGCGGCTATCGTTGGTGAAGGTGCCGCTTTCTACGGGTGTCAACTGGCCGTCGATGGATACAAACAGGGTATTGGTTTTGGCATAAAAGCGCTGTTGCATCGAAGGCGCGCGGAAGCCGCTGCTGGCCGAGGCGCGCAGCGACAGGTATTCGCCCACTTTGTAGCGCGTAGCGATTTTGTAATTGAGCGTGCTGCCGAAATCGGAGTAGTTTTCAAAACGCAGGGCGGCGCCCACCATCCAGTTGCGCGTAAAATCCTGTTCGGCATCCACATAAGCGGCTATGCTGTTGCGGCTGTTGTCGCCTTCGTTGGAAGGCAGGAAGCCGGCAAAAACCTGCGCGCCCGAGGCTGCGCCGGAGGCGGTGTCGTAATTGCGCCAGGAAGCCTCTTCTCCTGCCCGGAGGCCGAATTGTTCGAGGCGGAATTCGCCGCCCACGGCAAAACTAAGCCCTTTCAGTACGTCGAATTTGCGGTTGAGGTCGAGGTTGGTAGTATTTTGTAAAAATTTCAAACCGCCCGCATCGAAGACAGTCTGCAGGTTATTGGGTGAAACAGCGGCCTGGGTATAGTTGACAGAATTGGAAATCGTAAAGTCGAAGCGGTTTTGTCCGGTGGTATTGCTCAGGTCGAGCTGCCACTGGCCCAACCTGCCTCGTACGCCCAGGGCGGCGCTAATATCCTGCAGGTCGCTTTCAATTTGCGGCAGGAACCCGTCGGGGTAGATGGCGAAGACCTCGTCGGCGTAGTCCCTGGCTGCCGTGGCGATAGAGCTGGGATAGCGGTAAAATCCCGCCGACAGGCCTTGTTTTTTATTGTAACCGCCGAAGGCATAGAGGTTCCAGTGGCGTGAAAGGGCATAATCGGCATTGACAAAAAGTCCGCCGCCGCTCATTTCCGACTGGCCGATGAGCATATCGAAGAAGTTGCGGTCGAGGTTGCGGGCCTGCAGGATGGAGTCGTCGCGCACCTGTCCGCCTACGCTGGGGTATACCTGCCCGGTGTACGTACCTGCCCTGTTGGTGGCTGCCCGGTCGATATATTCGCCGGTGAGGTTTATGAAGCCCTTTTTGCCAAGTTTAAAGCCGTAATTGAGGCCGGCTTGTATCGTTTGTCCGTCGGTGACATTCACGCTGGGGTCGGCGGTATTGCCTTGCAGTTTGTATAGGGCGTAGTTTTTTTCGTAATTCGTAATATACGTGCCGTAGGATACGCTGCCATCCAGCGCGCCGGTTTTTTGCTTGAGTACGATGTTTATCACGCCGGCGATAGCGTCGGAGCCGTATTGGGCGGCGGCGCCGTCGCGCAGTATTTCGATGCGTTCGATAGCGGCGGCGGGGATAGCGCTGAGGTCGGTGCCTACCGTGCCGCGGTTCACCGTACCGTTTACGTTCACCAGTGCCGACTGGTGGCGGCGTTTGCCATTGATGAGCACCAGCACCTGGTCGGGGCCCAGTCCGCGCAGCTGGGCGGGGTCCACGTGGTCGGTGCCGTCGGCGATAGCCTGGCGGGCCGATTGGAAAGACGGGGCCATATAGGTCAGGATCTGGTTGAGGTCTACCTGGCCCACATCGCTGATCACCGCGGCCAGGGGTATGATATCTACGGGCACCGGCGTTTCCAGCTTGGTGCGCGTTGTATTGCGCGAACCGATCACCGTCACCGCGTCGATTTCGATACCTTCGCTGAGCCTGATCACAAAATTGGTCTGGTCGCCAATTTCAATTTCCTCCGATTTATAGCCGATGTAAGACACCAGGAGAATCTTGCCGTCGGCGGGTACGTTGATCGTGAACGCCCCATCGGCGTCGGTGACGGTACCTGCGTTGGTGCCTTTTATCAAAACCGAAGCGGCTATCAATTCGTCGCCGGTAATGGCGTCGCTCACGCTACCGGTGATGGTGCGCTGGGCCAGGGCGCTAATGGACAAGAAA
>JAEUUQ010000618.1 GCA_016787505.1 Saprospiraceae bacterium
GCATTCAGTTCGTCATCGCTGAGCGAACTCATATCCACCGGCTTTTTTACATTAGTTTTGGTGGCGCTTATGGGTTTTTCCTTGCCATCAGTGGTAGGTTTGGCAACCTCAGTGATATCGACCTCTACCACTTTTGATTTATCGATCATTTGCATAAAACAGGTAGCTGCTTGCCGCAATTCGAGTTGACGGTTGGGGTTAACCGTAAACTTGCGCATCTCGTTGCTGATATTGTTTTTGATGTATAAAGTCGCAATATCAGACGAGCTAAACCATTGTACGGCAGGCAAATCGAGCTGAAGAATATTTTGATGCACAGGCGTGCCTTTGTCCTGGGTCATTTCACCCATTCCGATAAAACGAAAACTGCGCCGGTTTTGGCCCATATCTAATACTATAAGTTCATCCTCCTGGTTGAATTCGACGCCGGCTTTGGAATACATCTTGGCAATTATCCCCCTGTCGTCACTCATTATTTCAATACTATAGGAATAATTGCCCCGCACCACGAGGGTCACAGGGTGGCTTTTCAGGATATGGGTGCCTCCCACTACTTTGTTTTCCGCTATCCAAGCGCCACAATCCTGTCCGAATAGCCATAGCGGCGAAAACAGGACAAACCAGCTCAGGAAGAGTGCCTTATTTCTCATAATAGGGTGTGTTGAGTTTATATCAGGTAATATAGTCCTTTTTTGTGGTTTATGGAATGTAGCGGTTTAAAAAGTGTGTCGGGGCAATGTAAATATGGCAGTTACCGCGATTGCTCAAAGGAAATATGGATTACAGCAAACGTATTTGAGCCTAATAACGGATGTAATGCGCATTTTATTGAGAGCCCGCGTCCTGACACTGTTAAAATTCGTATCTTTGTTAGCACTTAGGTCTTAGCAGTCAGGTCTTAGCCGCTAACTGCTGACTGCTAACCGCTAAGCCCTAACTGCTAATTGCTAAATTACTATGAACGCAGAAACGCTGGCAGGTTTCATCAAAGAACCGTCGCGATTGTATCAGGTATCATACCAGGAACTAAAAACCCTGGCTATGCAATATCCTTATGCGCAAAACCTGCACCTGTTGTTGTTGGAAAAAAGCCTTCTGGACCGCCATTCCGAAACCGGCGATAATTTGGAAAAAGCAGCGGCATATATGCCCGACCGTACCTTATTGTTTAATAAATTAAAAGCTTACGAGACAAGCGAGATCCCCGACAACTCCTGGCTCACCCACGAAGGCGAGGTATTGGTATTAAAAGACCTTCATACCCTGCCGCCGCTGGTGAAGGCCCCCCTGCCTGCCGAAGAGCAAGAGCCCCCCCGCTTGCAAATGGAATGGTCGCTACCGGCTATGCCTCCTGCCGAGGAGATAGAAGAAGACGAAGAAGATACACTGTCAGTACCGATAATCGCTTCACCTGCCCCACCCCAAATGGACACGCCGGCCCCTGCTCCTGCTCCTCCCGACCGCAGTTACCTGGATGCCGTCGCCGCCATAGCTGCAAGCGGAATACCAGCCGCCTTCGCCATATGGCACGCCGCGAAGGAAAAACCGCAGCCAGTTGCCGAACCCGAACCCGCTACCCAACAGAAGGCCCCGGTGAATGCGCCCTTATCTAAAAACAGTTTTGCTAGCTGGCGGCGTATGCAACACCCCTCGCTGCCACGCCCTACACTTGCGGCAACACATTCGGAGCCAGAGCAGCCCGCACCAATTGAAAAACCCGCAAAAACCCGCGCCAAAGAAGACCCGATAAAAGCAATCGTACACAAAAGCGTGGCCGATAATGAGGGCCTGGCATCCGAAACACTGGCCGATTTACTGGCCCGGCAAGGAGCCGTAGAAAGGGCCGTCAAAATGTATGAGCGACTAATATTGATATTTCCGGAAAAAAGTACGTACTTTGCGGCCAAAATTGAACAACTGAAAAAAATATAGCAATGCTGACGTTTATCATTATTCTGATCGCCCTGGTTTGCGTGATGCTAATGCTGACAATCCTGATCCAAAACCCTAAGGGCGGCGGAGTAGATTCTTCTTTCGGAGGCGCACAAGCCAACCAAATGTTTGGCGCAGCCCGCCAGGCCGATTTTATCGAAAAATTGACCTGGTATCTGGCTATCGCACTGTTTGTGTTGTGCATCGTGGCCACCCTGATCGTCGACAGTAGCAACAGCGCCGCAGAGCAATTGCTCTCGCAGTAAGCGCGCACACCATACCGTTTCTACCTGAAACATGAAAAGTCATCCCGATGATTTGGGGTGACTTTTTTTTTGATTGACATTTTGTCCTGCCTTGTCAGATGAAAATTTGGCAAACCTGCCACTAGTGGTCAACTCAACTGCAATATTGTCATTTTATGCAAATTGGCACGAGTTGTGATAACTATGGTTGTTCAATTCTTGTATTTGTTAACTACCATCATACAAAAGTTTAGCTTTATGAAGCCCATCAATGACAGAGTAGTCGTTAAACCCGCCCCCGCAGAAGAGAAAACCAAGGGCGGCATTATCATTCCCGATACGGCCAAAGAAAAACCGCAACGCGGCGAAGTAATTGCCGTAGGCCCCGGCAAAGACGGCAACCTGATGACCGTTCAGGTTGGCGATATTGTGTTGTATGGCAAATATTCCGGACAGGAACTCCACTACAACGGAGAGGACTACCTCATCATGCGTGAAGACGATATCCTAGTGGTGATTTAATTTGTGAACTGTGAACTGTGAACTGTGAACAGAAGCCGGTAAAGACGATATCCTTCAGTTTTGTTTTCCCGGGTAGTTGTTTGCTACAGTCATTTTTTGATTAAAAAAAATTCAATTGCAATGGCAAAGGAAATTAGCTTTAATAGAGACGCAAGAGAAAAACTCCGTTTAGGCGTAGACGCACTGGCCAACGCCGTGAAGGTCACCCTCGGTCCCAAAGGCCGCAATGTGGTTATCCAGAAAAGCTTCGGCGCTCCGCAAATCACCAAAGACGGCGTAACGGTTGCTAAAGAAGTAGAACTGGAAGACCAGGTAGAAAACATGGGCGCCCAAATGCTCAAAGAGGTCGCCTCCAAAACCGCCGATGTAGCCGGCGATGGCACTACTACCGCTACCGTTCTGGCACAGGCCATGATTAGCGCAGGCCTCAAAAACGTAACGGCCGGCGCCAACCCCATGGATCTCAAGCGGGGCATAGACAAGGCCGTTAAACACGTCGTTAAAGACCTGAAAGAGCAGTCGGAAAAAATTGGCGACGATTTCGAAAAAATCCGCCAGGTAGCCGCCGTTTCTGCCAATAACGACGAAGAAATCGGCAAATTGATCGCCGACGCTATGAAACGCGTATCTAAAGACGGCGTTATCACGGTAGAAGAAGCCAAAGGCACCGATACCTACGTAGAAGAAGTGGTAGGTATGCAGTTCGACCGCGGCTATTTGTCGCCCTACTTCGTGACCAACCCCGATGACATGACGACGGAATACGAAAATCCGCTCATCCTCATCCACGACAAGAAGATCAGCAATATGCAGGAAATCGTGCCTATCCTGGAGAAAACGATCCAGACCGGCCGCCCACTGCTCATCATTGCAGAAGATATCGAAAGCCAGGCCCTCGGCGTATTGGTGGTAAACCGCCTTCGCGCCGGCCTCAAAGTGGTGGCCGTGAAAGCCCCCGGCTTCGGCGACCGCCGCAAAGCTATGCTAGAGGATATCGCCATCCTCACCGGCGGTACGGTGATCAGCGAAGAGAAAGGCTATAAACTCGACAACACAGGCATCGAACACCTCGGCCAGGCTGAAAAGGTGATCATCGACAAGGACAATACGACGGTTGTAAACGGTCGCGGTAAAGAAGACCAGATCAAAGCCCGCATCGCCCAGATCAAACAACAGATCGGCGCTACGACTTCCGACTACGACCGCGAAAAACTGCAGGAACGCCTTGCCAAACTGGCCGGCGGCGTAGCAGTACTCTATGTGGGCGCTCCTACCGAAGTGGAAATGAAAGAGAAAAAAGACCGCGTAGACGACGCCCTGCACGCTACCCGCGCAGCTGTGGAAGAAGGTATCGTGGCCGGCGGCGGCGTTGCCCTGGTTCGCGCTATCAACGCTATCAAGAATCTGAAAGGCGCCAATGAAGACGAAACAGTGGGCATGCAGATCGTCCGTAAATCACTCGAAGCTCCGCTGCGCACAATCGCCGAAAATGCAGGCGTGGAAGGCTCCGTGGTACTGCAAAGGGTACTCAACGCTAAAGGCAGCGTAGGCTACAACGCCCGCACCGATAAATTCGAAGACCTGAAGAAGGCCGGCGTGATCGACCCCACCAAGGTGACCCGCATCGCGCTCGAAAATGCCGCTTCTATCTCCGGCATGGTGCTCACTACCGAATGTGTGATTAACGATAAAAAAGA
>JAEUUQ010000246.1 GCA_016787505.1 Saprospiraceae bacterium
GCACGATATGGATTTCAATCCGATAACTTCGGCCAATATCACCATGCACAAAACAAACGGCATAGGATCGTGGACGAAAGAGCAGTTTGCCACGGCCGTCCGTACCGGCGCCCGCCCCGATCAGCGCATCCTGAACAACGCGATGCCCCGCTTCGGCCTGCTCGACGACCAGGAGATCGACGCTATCTGGGCATACCTCCAGACTGTGCCTGCGCTTGACAAAGAGCTTGCTAAAGAAAACTGATGTAAGCAGTATTTTGAAAGGGTTAGGGCAGGGGGCTCCCCTTGCCCACCCTGTCACCCTGTCACCCTGTCACCTTGTCACCCTGTCACCTTGTCACCTTGTCACCTTGTCACCATCAGAACGGTGAACGTTCACCCTACGAGAGGTATTTGCCTACAATCGGCATACGGCGGCCTACGCCGAAAGCCTTGTCGGATACCCGCAATACCGGGGCGGTTTGGTGGCGTTTGAATTCGTTGATATTCACCAGGCGCAGGGTGCGGCGCACCAGTGCCTCGTCGAAGCCCATGGCGATGAGCTCGCGGGGGCCTTGTCGCTGTTCGATATATTGGAAGAGCACCTGATCGAGCTGGTCGTAGGGCGGCAGGCTGTCGCTGTCTTTCTGGCCCGGGCGCAACTCGGCTGAAGGCGGTTTGGTTATCGTATTTACCGGGATCACCTCGGCGTCTTTGTTGATATATTCTGCCAGTTCGTACACCTCAGTTTTATACACATCTCCAATCACAGAAAGCCCCCCGCACATATCGCCGTAGAGTGTGCCGTAACCCACTGCCATCTCGCTTTTATTGGAAGTATTTAGCAAAATATGTCCGAATTTATTAGAAAAAGCCATCAGCAGCATACCCCTGATGCGGGCCTGGATATTTTCTTCAGTAATATTAAAAGGTAGTCCCTCAAAATGGGGTTCCAGCAGGTCGAGGTAAGCTTCGTACACCGATTGCAGCGGCAGGATATCGTATTGCAGGCCCAGGTTTTCGGCCAGGGTGCGGGCGTCGGCTATCGAATGTTCCGAGGAATATTGCGAAGGCATCAGCAGCACCCGCACATTGTCGGGGCCGAGGGCACGGGCGGCCAGCACGGTCACCACCGCCGAGTCGATGCCGCCGGAGAGGCCTACGATCGCCTTTTTGAGGTTTAGTTTGCCAAAATAATCGCGCAGGCCGAGCAGCAGGGCGTCGTGGATCAGGGCCATCTTGTGGCGGGGCTGTTCGTTGTCGCGGGCGCCGGCCAGCACCTCGTCGAGTTCGTAGGTGCGGATGCACTCTTCGAAATAGGGCATCTCGTCGTATACCCTGCCGTTGGGGCTCATAATCACCGAGCCGCCGTCGAAGACAACCTCCGTTTGGGCGCCCACCTGGTTGCAATAAAACAGGGGCAGGTCGTAGCGCAGCACATTGGTGCGCAGCACGTGCATGCGGTCTTCGGCGTGGTCGTAAGAAAAGGGCGACGCCGAGAGGTTGACCATCAGGTCGGGTTGCTGGGCCATCATCTCGTCCATGGGGCATACCGTATACAGCGGGTTTTCGTTGCCCACGTTCCAGAGGTCTTCGCAGATGGTTATTGCCAGGCGTTTGCCGCGGTATTCGATAATCTCAAAATGGTGGGAAGGTTCGAAATAGCGGTATTCGTCGAAGATATCGTAAGTAGGCAATAGCGCTTTGTGGCGGATATGCCGCACCTGTCCGTCGGCCAGGAAATACGCCGAGTTGAAAAGGTCTTTGCCTTCGGGCAGCGGGTTGCGCGTGGGGGCGCCTACCAGTATGGCAAAACCCTGGGTAACCGCCGCCAATTGCGCAATGGCATCGTTGACCTGGCGGATAAAGTCGTCGAATTCGAGGAAATCGCGTGGCGGGTAACCGCAGACGGAGAGTTCGGGGAAGACGATCAATTCGGCGCCTTGTGCCCGGGCTTCGGCCACGGCTTCGAGGATGCGCTTTACATTTCCTTCAAAGTTGCCGATATGGCTATTGAGTTGCGCTACGGCTATTCGCATGTGCGTTTGTGTTGTGCTTACAAAGATAAGAAGGAATTTTGGGCGCCGTGTGACTATTGGACAATTCAGGAGGAAACACCATTTTAAAAAAATATAAAAAGAGAAGGACTGGAGATTCAAAAACCAGTTAAGAAATGAGCTATTCAAAGGAAGATTTGTCAAAATATCGTTTAGCACGAACAAAGGAGTCTGTGGAGGAAGCTTCATTAATGGCGCAGGCGGCGGAAAGTATATGCTGTTTGAAGGCGGGGATAAAAATAAGCGCTAACTTGGAGTTGCCGCCTATTTTTCGTTAAATTTGGAGGAAGAACACCTTCTACTCCTATGAAAGACAGCGTAATGGAAAACTATCGGGCACAACTCGACGAACTGGACAATGAAATAGTCGCTTTGATCCTGAAGCGGATGAGCGTTTGTGAAGAAATCGGGCATTACAAAAAAGCCCACAACATCCCCATGATGCAGCCCCATCGTGTCCAATTTGTCAAAGAAAAGGCAGCCCGTTTAGCGGAAGCGGCACAGCTCAATCCGCAATTTATAGAAGCGATTTATACCCTCATCATCCAGGAGGCTTGTGAATTGCAAACCAAAATCATTGATCCGTAGGGCCGGCTTCTACTTATACCGCGTGTATAAACCTTTCTACTGCCGGCAAGCTTTCTGCCAGCCATTCGAAGGAAGGGATCACAAAATATTGGGGCTGCAACTGTGCTGGTTGATGGGGTGTATTCAGCATTAAAGACACATCTGCAGGCCATTTCTCAGAGGCATTGCTCATTACGTGCTGCGCTTCGCCAAAAGAAGACACCAGGCCGGCGCCATAAATGCCCAATTGATCACCTTTCCGGATGAGGCCAAACTCGGTCGTCCATTTATTGAATTGTGCCAGCAGGTACAGTGCTTTTTCGTTATCCAAATAATTCAGGGCAAAGCCGCTGAGTTGGCGGATGTAAGCGACGTATTCGGGTATAAAAAGCAGGTGCAAATGGCCAAATATATCGTGAAACAAATCGGGTTCTTTGGCGTGATCCAAATCTTCGAGCGAACGCAGGGTGGGATTAACAGGGAATACTCCATTGGACAAAAAAGTCAGGTATTGCCTGGCCGGAACTAGCCCGTTCACTGCATGGATGCCCCAACCGGTTGCACGGTATAGCTGCCCATGCAGGGTTTGCCAGTCGGGTAAGCGGCCTGCTTCTAAGCACAATTGAGCTAAACTGTCAAAAAAACCATCCCAAACCTTGCCTTGGAGGTATTGGGTTTGGCGGGTAAATAGCTTATTCCAAACGTAAAGCTCGGTATTTGGATCAAGGTGACTGCCTGTATTGGTTTGCATATCTGTAAATTAGGATTTTAAGTTCTTTAACAAATGCGGAGAATATAGTGTATGGACTTAACTAAAATCATCTCTTCTTTTTGCAGTCTCGTTCTTCTCGAATTCTTTTTCCACACGATTGGTCAAAGTAGGAGATATAATTTGACGTGGATAACCGTATCGCTGTAAGGCCGTGCCGGCTATTTTCTCAAAAATGGCTATTTCCTCAGCGCTCAGGTCTTGTTGGTATCGGCTGATGGCCTTCTGATGAGGCGGATGCCTGACGGCCTCTGCACTGGGATGATTAAACGGCTGCGCCAAAAGCGGCTGCTCTTTTTCCCAATAATGCAATACGCCATGGTCCCAGGGCAGAGCCAGTTTTTTCAACAAATCGGCCAAACAAGCCTTTGTATCCAACAACAAATCCTCGTATTTCAACTCGATAAGATGCGGAGAAGGCTCTAATACTGGATGGCAAACAATCGAAGCCCATCCCATTGCGGCCGCTTCAATACTCCGGTAAGCCCAATCCCATGTACTCCTGATATGCGAGGCGGCCACATCCCGCCCGTCGCGGATCAGATGTATAAAAACGGCCTGTGGCCAAACATCCAGGAACTGCTCTAAAAGTACAATATTGCGTTGAATTTTAAGCCCCCATTTTTGCGTATCTCGGCCTTTGAATCGACCAATAGCATCTATCAAAAAGCAGCGTTCCGCAAAGGATACGGGGTCTTTGCCCAATGATTGGCGGCAATCATCCACGAGTAGCATCAGGTTTTCCAAGCCCAGGCCAAACCGCTGGCATTGCCGGATAAACTGTATCCCTTTTTGCCATTGCGGATCGGCTGTATTTACCCCCGTTCCCCTGACATCGGGATGATCCTGGCGTAATAAGTCGCCACATTTGAGGATATATACGCCCAAGTTAGCTGGTTCCAGGAAATCAATTTCGGGACCCATCACCAAATCGGAATGAGCGTTGAGCATAAGGCTGAGCAGGGTGGTACCCGATCGGTGGTCGCCGCCCAGGAAAATGACCTGTTGCCCGGTGTTATTCATGGCTTACGTTTCTGAGAGTTCAGAAAATTTTGCTTCAACTCCTCGGCAATCGCTTGGTTGGCTCTTCCTATATCGGAAAATACTTTTTCAAACGAAGCGAATTCATCCGCGCCAATCATCTCGTTGATTTCCCGAGTGCATTGCAAATATAAATCCCGCGCAGCTTGCCCATAAGGGTTGTCTGTCTGTATTTTCCAATACACCGCAGCGTTTTGCGAAATCATTCGCCCTACCAGGGAGAGCAGTATTTCGTGCACCGGAGTACAGTACTCCATTCTGGGCTGGTAGCCCCATTTTTGCAAACAAGCGCCGAAGCTCAGCAGGGAAAAATGCGTGGCTACCTGGGTGATAGCCGTCAGTTGGTCGTGTTCCGTTGCGCTCATCAGACTGACGTGTGCGCCCCACTCTCGTAGAAACTGGAGGAAAATAGCCGTACGTTCTCCTGCTTGGATGGTGACCGCCGCTACATTCTGATCTTGAAAACCCAAATCAGGAGCAAACAAGGGGTTGATACTCAGTACCTCCAGGTCAGATCGAATCGCAGCCAGGTCGAGGATCAGGGCTTTGACAGATAAGGTATCAATGACCAGGGTATCGGGCGATAAAGATTGTAGTATGGGTTGGTAAACCTTCAGTAGAACGGCCTCCGGGACACAAAAAAGCAGCACTTCCGTTTCCTGCAAAACAGCTTGCAAGTTTGTTTTAAAATCAAAAACATCTGCCTGGATGTAGTTGATCGTCGGGGCATTTTCATAAATGGAAGCCTGCTGATCCACACCGATGAGTTGGCAATCTTTTTTCGACAAGAGGCCGGAAAAAAGTTTGCCAAACCCGCCATTTATGCCAATGATACTTATTTTTTTCATATCGTATTCAGATAAAGGAAATTCCTGAGTATCCGTTGTCCATGCGGTGTGCCAATGGATTCGGGGTGAAATTGCAAACCATATAAGGGCATGCTGAAGTGTTTGACGCCCATGATGATCTGGTCTTTGGTATGGGCGATGGCCCGAAAGTTCTCGGGCAGCGTACTCGGGTCAATAACGAGCGAATGATAGCGCATCACTTCAAAGCTACTGGGTACACCACTGAAAATGGGATCAGCATAATGGTAAACGATACTGGTTTTGCCGTGCATGACCCGATTGGCAATGACGATGCTGGCGCCATAAACATGGGCAATTCCCTGATGCCCCAGGCAAACGCCCAATATGGGTATGGTAGCGCTGAAGCGCAAGATAAGATCCTTGCAAATGCCGAAATAAGCAGGGTCGCTGGGATGCCCTGGCCCCGGCGAAATGATGATTCGATCGGGCTGCAAAGCCGCCACTTCTTCCAGCTTTATTTTGTCGTTGCGAAAAACGAGGGTCTCCGGCTCAAATTCGGCCACGTACTGGTACAAGTTGAAGGTAAAAGAGTCGTAATTGTCTATAATAACTATTCGCATGGCTTATTTTGCTTTGTTCTTTGACAAATCGTGTGGGAAATTCGGATTGCTTTTTTCATCGCCACGGCTTTATCCAGCGTTTCCTGGTACTCGGCTGCCGGGTCGGAGTCGGCAACTATCGCCCCACCTACGTTGAAATAGCAGGTTTTATCTTGCAGAACGATGCTTCGAATCGCAATATTGAGATCCATTTTGCCGTCGAAGCTGAGGTAGCCGATCGCGCCGGAGTAAATGCCGCGCTTGACCGGCTCCAGGCGATCAATGATTTTCATGGCTTCAATCTTAGGCGCGCCAGTCATAGAGCCTCCTGGAAAAGTAGCCTTTACCAAATCTATCGCATCCAATTCTGCGTTTAAGGTACCCCGGATGGTGGATACTAATTGAAAAACGGTGGCGTACTGTTCGACAACAAACAAATCTGGCACGTGAATGGAGCCCACTTCGCAGACCCGCCCCAGGTCATTTCGGATCAAATCGACTATCATCACGTTTTCTGCCCGGTCTTTTTCGGAATTTCCCAGGTCATCCATCAAGCCTTGATCTTCCTCTGGCGTGCTGCCTCTGGGGCGAGTTCCTTTGATTGGTCGGCTTTCGACCACGCGATTTTCATCCAGTTTCAAAAAGCGCTCCGGCGAAGAACAAATGATTTCTACTCCCGGAAAGCGCATATAGCAGGCAAAAGGCGCGGGGTTGACGTGGCGCAAAGTTTGGTACAATTGCCAACCATCGCCCTCGTAATCGGCTTCCAGGCGATGGGTCAGGCAAATTTCATAGACATCGCCGCGTCCGATGTGCTCCAGACAGGTTTCGATCATTTCGGCGTATTCCGCTTGGCCAAAGTGGCTTCTGAAAACTACTTCGGGCAGCTCATGCTGATCAAGAATGGGCAGCACCGGTGGCAGGCTGGCTTCAAAGCGGCTCATTTGGGCGAGGGCCTCCTCTTTTAATTGCATGGCCTGTTGAACCGATGCCTCGCTTGAGCTACGCCCGGTAACAGACAAAAATGTTTTCTGCTGCTGATGATCATGGCAAAGCACTACATCGTAAAAGCCAAAGTAAATATCTGGCAGCATTAGGTCATCCATCCCCAAATCGGGCAAGGTCTCTATGAAATAGCCCGCCTCGTAGGCAAAATACCCTACTGCGCCCCCTTTAAAGGGAATGGGCGAAGACTGGAAGTGCGATTGGGGCAGGGTATAAGATCGTAAAAGCTGACGCAAAGTTTCTATCGGATTCCCGGAATAGTTTTTTTCAATGGGTTCCGGCAAAATGTTTCCTTCCGGGTTTTTAAAGATGATTTCCTGAATAGTGCTGGCTGTCTGAGCAGACTGATTGCTTCTTTTTGCGGAAAACAGCAGGAAGGGTTCTGCGCCGATAAAAGAAAATTGTCCGAGTTGGCCTGTCGATTTAGCGCTGTCCAGTAAAAAAACATGTTCACTTCCTTCAAAAGCTTCGCCATACCGCCAAAAGGGGTAAGACAAATGAACCTCTTCGAACAGATGGGTCATGAAATAAGGGTTTTATCTTTGAATGTAAGTCGGATAGCCTGTTTTTTCCATGCTTGCTGTCAAGGCTTGACCAGAGAGGCTATTGCTCCTATTTGTAGTTGTTGCCGTGTTTTTGGGCAAAAGACTTCACAAATGATAAGGGCAATGAATAGCGACCGCCATGTAAATCGGCGCCTTCAATTCCCAAATATAATAACAATTGATACTGCTTTTCAGAAATGGTAACCCCAAAAGCTCCAACCGTTGGCTCAGCTTTTCTAAATTGGCTGCTCAGCAAGCCGGAAAGCATACACCCCATGATAGTATGGTCATCGCTGCGAATCGGCAAGTTCTCCTTATTTAACCTGGCTTGTAGTGTTGGTGGCAGGTATAAAACTTGTTGGATGGCCTGAGGTAATTTAAGCGCCCCGCCTTCTGTGAACAGAATATCGTTTTGTTCTTCCAATCGTTTGATGCCTTCCGCCAAATTAAAACAGTGCGGCCCGGAGTCATCCACGATAATAGTGCCGGGGGTTAATTGGCTGATGTTGACCACTTCCGGCGAATTGGTGGCGCCTACCAGCAAAGTCGCCTCGTACATGGGTGAAGGCAAGTGCCCCCCTGCCGTTTTTACAAGGGTAATTTCGCCTGTAAATTGAAAAACTTCTCGCAGCTCTTTTTCCAGATTGGCCAGTTCGCTGGAAGCGCTGTACAAATCGCATAACAGCAAACGTGGGGGGTGAGGCAGCACCTGAAGCATCAATCGCAGGGTATTGGCGCCGATTGACCCCAAACCGATAAAGCCTACCTGCTCGTTTTCGATCGCTCGTCCGGCAATGTCCAATATTTTTTGAATATTGAGCAGCACGCTGGCACAAGTCGTCGCATGGCCTGTCGTAATAAGAGGAAGCCAAGGATGGTTCTCCAAATAGGATTGAAGCTGAAGGCCATATCGGGTAGCAGAGGGCAACAACCCGGTAAGTGCTACGGAGCGGGCGCCCACTGTTTTTGACAACTGGAGCGCTTGTAGGAGGTGTTTTTCCAGTTTGTGTTTCTCTTGATAGAGTTGGCTGTTAAAAATGGGCAAAATTACTGTCCCAATCCGGCCCCAGGGCGTCACAGTAATCTCGGTGAGCAACGGCAGATGGTTCATATAGCCCTGTATCAAATCTTCAGCTGGGATGCCCCACAAACCGGGCAAAGCATCGCTCACATAGCCCACTGCCACGCTGTCTACGCCTTCCAACTCCCCTGTTGCAATGAGGGAAAGCAAGGGTTGTTGGGTGAATTGACGCGCGGAGGTGGTCGTGCTGTTGCCGTTTACAACAGTAGCTGGTCGATTAAAAAGATCTTGAAGGGGTTGTTGGTTCCATGCTTCGATATGTCGTGCCAATTGGGCAATGGTGGGATTCGCAAAAAGTGCCTTTAGCTGCAATTCAGGGTGAATTGTTGACCGAATGCGCGCCACCATTTCCATGGCTTTTAAACTATGCCCTCCCAGGTCAAAAAAGTTGTCTTGCACCCCGATGGGACTCGTTTCCAGTAGTTCTGACCAGATGTTTTGCAATTGGTTTTCCAGATCACTGCCCGGCGCCTGGTACTTGGAAAGCGGCATGTAATGCAGGCTATCGGGTGCGGGCAACGCATTTTCATCCACCTTCCCATTGGCCGTCAGGGGCAAGGTTGGCAACTGCATGAAATGAGCGGGCAGCATGTAGGCCGGCAAGAACAGGCTCAACTGCTTTTTTAATTCCTCTCCGGAAAGTGGTCGCTTAGCCGTGTAATAAGCCACGATTGATTTTTCATCGTGGGTGTCGTTATGTAAAACTACCTTGCAAGCCTGAACTTCCGCAATAGCCTGAAAGCACTGTTCTATTTCCTGCAACTCTATTCTTTGCCCCCTGATTTTTACCTGTGTGTCTTTCCGGCCGATAAATTCGATCAAACCTGTTTCCAGCCACTTGCCGAGGTCGCCGGTTTTGTACAGGCGTTCTCCGGCGCGGAAGGGATGGGCGACAAATTTTTTGCTTGTTTCTTCGTCGTTATTCTGGTACCCACGTGCCAGCCCTGGGCAGGCAATGCAAATTTCACCCACCATTCCAATGGGCATCAATTGATGGGCTTCGTTTAGTATATAAACTGCAGTATTGGCAATGGGCTTGCCTATGGGAAGAACGGCGTTGTAGTCTGCAGAAGGATCGACTTCATAATTGCAGGCACAAACAGAGTTCTCGGTGGCGCCGTAACTGTTGAAATAGCTCAAGCGACGGCTGTAAAAACGAACCGTATCCCACTTCGGGGCTTCACCTCCAGTGCTCAATACTTTGAGTTTGGGGAATTCATGGTGGCCCAAAACGGCAAGGAAAGAGGGCGGAAGGGTTAGGATGCTTATTTCTTTTTCGCGAAGGAAATGTACAAAAGCTTCCACCGTGGCAATGCTTTCTTCATCGGCCATCACCAAAGTAGCGCCGGCCAGAAAGGCTCGCAGCATTTCGGATACAAAAACGTCGAAGGTATATGGCGCAAACTGACATACCCGATCTTCTCGTGTGACGCCGTGTTTTTCGATCAGACTCAAGCCCAGATTGACCAGGCCCCGATGCTCAATGAGTACGCCTTTGGGGCGACCTGTAGACCCCGAAGTGTATAAAATGTAGGCCAGGTTTTCTGGTCGTGCCGAAGTAGCAGGATTTTGATCGCATTCCTCATCAAGCGCATCGCTATCTAAATAAACCATCTCGGCCAGTCCATTAAGATCGGCTCGAGGTGTTTCGGTAGTAGTGCTTAAAATTACTTTGATGCCGCTGTCTTTGATCATATAAGCCACCCGTGCTGCTGGGTAATTGGGATCTATCGGGACATAAGCCCCACCCGCTTTTAACACCCCCAAAATAGCCGCCATGCGCCAAATGGATCGATCCAAGAGTAGCCCAACCGGGGTTTCAGCCTCCACCTGATAGTGGCTGCGCAAGTAATGGGCGATTTGGTTGCTCTGGGCATTCAACTGGGCATAGCTCAGGGTTTGATCGCGGAATACCAGCGCGGTATGCTCGGGGTTGGCACTTACCTGTTTTTCAAAACAATCCACAATCTGTTGATCCGTGGGGAAAGCTGTTTTCGTGTCGTTGAACTCGACCAGCAGGCGATGGCGTTCTGCTGGACCTACGATAGGGTAATCGACGATGGCTACATCCGGTTTCAAGGCGACATTATTGGCCAGCTCTATAAAATGGCTCCCCCAGCGGGCTATTCTTTCAGCGTGAAACAGCTCGCTGTTGTATTCGATGTGTAGGGTCAAGGTTTCTGCGTCGGGGATGAAGTTAAACACTACATCAAATTTGCTGAAAACGCTATGCTCGGGAAGAATCGATGCTTTTAGTCCCTGGAAGGCTAGCTCGGGCCTCTCCGTATTTTGAACCACCAGCATCACATCAAACAAAGGCGATCGGCTCATCTCCCGGCTCAAGCCCAAGTCCTTTACTAGCTGGCGGAAAGGATAATGGCCGTTATCGTAAGCTTCTGTTACCGTTTGTCGGACTTTCATCAGGATTTCCCGAAAAGTATCTGTTCCTTGGATGTGATCGCGCAGCGGAATGGTATTCACATACATGCCGATCTGGTTTTCCAAATCGGGGTGATCTCGCCCGGCCAAAGGGGTGCCGATAATAATGTCTTCTTGTCCACTATATCGAAAAAGCAAGGATTTGAACAAAGCCACCAATACCATATAAAAGGTGCATTGGTTATCTTTGGCCAGTAGTTGTAGCTGCAAAATGAGCGCCGTTGGAAGCGAACATTGAACCAATCCACCCGCATGTGTTTTTTGGGGTGGGCGTGGCTGGTCGTAGGGGAGTTCCATTTGCGGAAGCGGAAGCCGGAGTTTATCCAGCCAGTAGGCTTGCATCGGGCTGCTCACATCCTCTGATTGCAACTGATCCTGCTGCCAGGCGGCATAGTCTTTGTACTGGACGCGCAAAGGAGGCAAAGAAGTGCTTTTTTGTAAAAGTGCAGCATTGTAAAAAACACTCAATTCGTTGGCCAAAATACTCATCGACCAGCCGTCGGCGATTAGGTGGTGTAGGTTGAGCAGTAACACCTGCTTCAATGGGGCGAGCAGTAATAGCTGTATTTTCAGCAGCGGGCCTTTTTTTAGGTCAAAGGCTTGCCGGGCATGGGCATTCGCCCGTTCCTTGATTTTGGCATCCTGATCGCTGCACGCCGTCAAATCCACTACTTCCAGCGGCAAGTGCAGAGAAGCTTGTATTCTTTGTCGAGGTATGCCGTTTTGGCTTATAAAGACGGTGCGCAATATTTCGTGGCGCCGGATGAGTCCATCTACGGCTTTTTGCAAAGCCTCCGTCTGTAAAACGCCTTCTAGCAAAATAGCCGCATTCATGTTGTATGCGATAGAATCGGCTTCCAATTGCTCCATGATCCAGATGCTGCTTTGAATGCTCGACAGGGCATAATCTTCCTGTTCGGGCACTGCCACTATGCCTTGGATCAGCCTTTGCCCTTTTTGGCCAATCAAAACCGCCTGTTGCTGGATGCTGGGGTGGGAAAAAATGTCGCTTAGCCTGAGATCAACGGAAAAAGCGGCTTGCAGCATATATGCTAGCCGGACCGCATTTAAACTATGCCCTCCAATTTCAAAAAAACTGTCCTCGATGCTGATTTCCTCCAAGGGAAGAATCTTTTTCCACAAGGCCAACAATTTGCGCTCAGTATCTGTATTAGGCCCGACCAATGGGCGTTGATGGTTTAAGGCCGCATCGACAGGATTGGGTAGGGCTTTTTTGTTGATTTTTCCATTAGCAGTTAGGGGCAGCGCCTCCAATGGCACAAAATAGGAGGGTACCATGTATCCAGGCAAACGTGTCCTTAAAAAATGCCTCAGTGCTTGGGTAGTCAGTGTTTTCTTGCCAACCCAATACGCGATCAGATCCAGGCTTCCTTCCTGTATGCTTTTGGCTACGACAACACTGGTTTCGACCGCTTCATGACTTTGCAAAGCGCTTTCAATTTCCCCCAGTTCGATGCGGTAACCCCTGATTTTTACCTGTTGATCTATGCGCCCCCGGTATTCCAGTTCCCCACTTTCCAATATCCTCACCAAGTCGCCTGAGCGATAAAGGCGATCGCCGGGTTCATAAGGATTGGGCAAAAAGCGCTGATCATTCAAGTCCGGGCGGTTTAAATAAGCCCGGCAAACGCCCTTTCCGCCCACGTACAATTCGCCCTCTATCCCAATGGGAACCGGTTGCTGCTGCGAATCCAGCACATAACAGCTCAAAGTAGGGATGGGCTTACCGATGTTAGATGTATTGATCGCTATATCGGCCCATTCCATGGCCTTAAACGTGACATGCACGGTGGTTTCCGTGATGCCGTACATGTTGATCAGTTGTGTATGGGGGTAGCGCGACTTCCAGGTTTTCAGTTTGTCGGGCGCCAGCGCTTCGCCTCCAAATACGATGTACCGCAGAGAAAGCGGCAAAGATTCCCGTTGGCTGAGCGCTTGGCTCAGGTTGTAAAATGCCGACGGGGTTTGGTTTAGGACGCTCACCTTATGGTTGTTCAATAAATCCAAAAAGGCATACGGATCCTGCTGGATGCTTTCTGGAACGATAAGCAGCTTAGCGCCAAAGAGCAAGGCGCCGAATATTTCCCAAACGGAAAAATCAAAGCAGTAAGAATGGAAAAGTGTCCAAACATCTGTATCTGTGAAATCGAACAATGGTTCCTCGGTGAAAAACAAGCGGACGACCTGGCGGTGCTCGATCAAACTGCCCTTGGGCCGACCGGAAGTGCCCGAGGTGTAAATGACGTAGGCCAAATCTTCGGGCTGATGATTGAGCAGTGGGTTTTCGGAGGAATAAGCCTGGGGCTTAAAAGTATTCCATACCTCTTGCGTAATAAGGGCTTTGCAATTGCTGTCGTGGAGTATGAATTGTACCCGCTCTTCCGGGTAAGCAGGGTCAATCGGCACATAGGCAGCGCCGGATTTCAAAATGCCCATGATGGCCATGATCATTTCCGGGCCTCGATGGAGCAGGATACCTACCAAATCATTGGCTTGTACACCTTTTTCTACCATCAAATAATGAGCCAGCCGATTGGCCTGTACATTCAAATCCCGGTAGCTCATCGTGTTTTTACCAAAAACCAACGCCTGGTGCTCAGGTGTTTGGGCGACCTGTTTCTCAAACAAACTGACCAGCGTTTCCCTGTCGGGGTAAGCAACGGAAGCCCGGTTCAGCAAGTCGGGGAGCATTTGCCTTTCTTCCGGGCGTAAAAGTTGAACCTTTTTTGGTTTTAATTCATGCAGATCGTGCTGTGCCAGTTGCTTTAGCACCTCCAAAAAATGGGCTTGCAGGCGCTTGATCTGGCTGGCCGGGTATTTGTGCCGATTGTACTTGAAAATCACATCAAAAGCGCTGCCGTGTGGATTGAAAATGATACTGAGGTCGAAGCTGTTTTGACCAAATACGGTGATGGCATCCAAGTCCACTTGGGATCGGATGGCCTCGTCAATCGGGAAGTTCTCAAATACCAAAATGTGGTTGATCAGCGCATTACCCTGATTCACGCGACGCTGAATTTCGGCCAGTTGGACGTGGTGATAGGCCATGCCTGCCTGCCATTTCTTTTGGGTAGATTGGGCCAAACTGGCAATGGAGGTTTCTGTTTCCAATCGAATACGTATGGGTACGGTATTGATGAATAAGCCCAGGGTGGTTTCCACAAAAGGCAAATCGATGAACCGACCGGACACCACAGTACCAAAAACAACATCCTGCGCATGGTTATATTTGCTCAATAAAAGCCCCCACGCCGTTTGCATCAAGCTGTTGAAGGTAATGCCCAAAGCAGCGCACTGCTTTTGCAATTGATGCGCCAAATCGGCAGCCAAGCCCAAATGCTCGTCAACGGCTTCCATCGCTTGCGTACCCGGATAGGTATTGCCGGGCAGGGGTGTTATGCCGGAAAAACCTTCCAGATAGGCTGCCCAAAAGGCATAAGCTTGTTCCTGGGGAAGTGCCTTCAGCCATTGAATGTAATCGCTGTATTGGCCCGGAGGCAGCGACAAAGGGGAAGCCTGATAGCCATTAAACAGGTCGGCGCTGAGAATGCCCAGCGACCAGCCGTCCATGATGCTGTGGTGAAAATTCCAGACCAGTTCCAGACCATTCTGGCCGCAATCCAATATCCCCAAGCGGATGAGCGGCCCCTGGTGCAGGTCGAAACCTTTTGCTCGTTCTGACACGCGGTACTGTTCGATCGCTTCCCGTTGGGTTTCCGGGCTGCCCTGGCTGAGGTTCACTTGGGTAAAAGTGAGGGTACCTCGTGCTTGTACGATTTGCAAAAGCCCATCTGCAGGGTCTTCGTAAAAAATTGTCCGCAGCAACTGATGCCGGTCTAGCAATGCTTCAAAACAGGAAAGGATAAGCGGTATGTCCATTGACCCTTTTAAGCGAAAAGAAAACTGTTCGAAGTAGGTGGGCGAGGCTTTATTCCGCAGCCAATGGTAATAAATGCCTTCCTGCATCGAGCTTAGAGGCATGATCAATTCAGCCTCCCGGTAGCGTTGCCGTATTTTTTCCCTGACCTCTTTTGGCAAAAAATGATCCGCCTGATCAATATGGAAGCGTGATTGTTCCATTGTCGTTCGATAGGTGGCTGGAGTGGCCTCCAATCTATCCAGGGCAACCGCTTTAGCCGCCAAATGGGCAATGGTGGGTTCTTCGAATAATTGGGTGATTTCTACCGAATAGCCTTGTGCCTTGAGCTGAGCCAAGATTTGAATGGCCTTGATACTGTCGCCGCCCAGTTCAAAAAAATGGTCGTTGATGCCGATATTATCTTGTTGAAGCACCTTTTCCCAAATTTCTTTTAGCCGTTTTTCCAATTCGTTGCGAGGCGCGGCATCAGGGCTTGAAGCGCTTTTCCATTTGGGCGAATGGCTCGATCCGGCATTTGCAGCAGCAAGAATGGAGTATGCCGTGTGGTATTTTTGGTAAATATGCAGGAACCATTCCGAATGCTGTTTTTTTGCCGAAGGGGAATCGCTTGTTGCAGGAGTCTCCGTTTCATCGCTGAGAGGTTGTTCCTTTGCCGTTGCCAAATCCTTTGCCTCGGCGGGTACGTTGTAGCGCAATAATTCGCTTCCTGCTTCCCGGTAACGGCCAAAATGATCTGCCACAAACTTCCGGGCGGGTTCATTGCGAGGCGTTGGGACAATTTCTATTTGTACCTGGCTGGCCTGGCTTGTATTGGCTGCGGCCAATACCGCTTGCAAGAGGTGGTGTTCTACTTTTCTGCCCAGCGCCCGGCAACTCAACAAGAAGCTGTCCAGCCGCCAGATCAGCGAGCCTGTCTCGACAATCATCAAGCCGATGAAACCATAATCGCCAAAGCGATCTTTAAGGTGAACCGACCACAATTGGCGCCTGGGTGATGTAAGCAAAGCCTGAATTTCCGCAGCAGTTCTGCGAATACTGGTAAAATTGAACTGATTGGTTTTTTGCGTCAATTGGGCTGCCCGAACGACCTCTGTTTCTCGCAAAGGGTGTATGTCTATGACCAACTCCAGGCTTTCAATATAAGCGTCGAGGCTGGAATGGGCCTTTTTCAAGGTATTGCGTTCAAAATTTGTCTGGTATTGGAGGGTCTTTTTGAGGTCTTCGTCAGTGGTTTTGCCCTGATCAAAAGCCCAGACATGCCGGGTCAAACGCGCCACTTCTGCTTCCGAAGCGGGCATTTGGAGTACCAAAACGCCCGGGCAATTTTGCGCTACCTCCTGGCATTCGATCGGGTTATCGTCTATGAATATAAAACTGTCCAGCCCCAAATCCAAGGCATCGGCCAGATCGTGGATGTTCTCCGATTTGGCTGCCCAGTTCACCTTCCAGGCAACAAGGTGTTCTCGGCGCAGACACATGTCCGGGTGATGATCCAATACGTCCAGTACGTCTTCTTCCTGGTTTTTGCTGGCCACTGCAATTAACATACCTTGCTGTTGTAGTTCCAGGATGAAGCTTTGAAACATCCGCTTAGCCGCATCGAGGGAAATGCCTTCGCGGCCATCTTCAGCTACCACGCCATTCCATAAAGTCTGGTCGGCATCCAGTACGATCACTTTATAAGGCGGCCTTTTGATGGCCTGCCATTGGCGGATCAAGGTTGTGGCCAATGCGGCATAATATTCATCGGTGTAGGGAATATGGCCTTGTTCCAAACCATCGGCGTAATGGTAGTTTTCGACGGGATAGTAAGCAGCTATTTTTCCGGCAGGGATAAAGAAAATAGCAGGATGCGCTTTCGCAAAATGGGCGAATTGGTCATCGCAGCGTTGCCTGATTTCCTGCCATTTTCGGTCATCGCACAGGCGAGGGCTTTCCTGCCCGATTAGGATAATCACGGGTACGGATGGCGTTTGATGGGTCAACGCGGTGATCAGGTCGCTGATGTTGCGCTGCAAGTGCCGGGATGCAGCTTCCCAGTCGGGTGCTGCTC
Organism: Saprospiraceae bacterium; assembly: GCA_016787505.1. Lineage (GTDB taxonomy): Bacteria > Bacteroidota > Bacteroidia > Chitinophagales > Saprospiraceae > JABWBR01. The sequence goes on from JAEUUQ010000246.1 coordinate 16,846, forward strand.
CGCCCATCCAGTCTTCATAGCGAATCAGGAGGCCATTGGCGCCTTTCCGATTGCGTTGAAAAGCGCTGTTGGGGTTAAGTATTTCTTGATAAACCTGGTTATACGGCGCATGATCCATGCGATAAGGCCAGTTCAACTGGAAACGCCATAAATCGAGCGCTGGATGCAAGGGGGCACTTGTAAAAGTAGCGGCAAGCACCAAATGCTCTTTTGGCAGGATGGCGGGCAGCCCGAAAACTTGGCCAATCGGGCTTTCTTTTTCGGCCAACATCCAAGCTATGATATCAAAAAAAGCCTGAATCAATTGCTGGATATAGGCATTGGGAAACAGGGATTCCAGGAATTCCAGGATCAGAAAATACTGGCCTTTGGCGTGCTTGAGGAGTAGAAAAAATAGTTCAAAGTCGGTCGCTGGTCGGTTGGTCGGGATTTGCTGGGTATCTATTCCGGCCACCTGATTTTTGCTGGAAATGGCGTTCATATAGCTATACACGACCTGCAATCTTTTCCGCCGCGGCGCTGTTTCGTGCTCCAACAAGAGCGGACTCAGCTCGCCTATCGGCACTTGATGCGCTCTGGCTTCCGACAGTGTGGCTTCCAGTGTGCTTAAAAAATGGCGGAGCTGATCGCCCTGCTCGAACTGGCTGATGACGGGTAAAACAGTGGTAAACAACCCGATGGTTTCAAATTCTGCCCGGTTGACCCGGTTGTGATCGGGTACCAGCACCAGGATGTCTTCTTTTTCCGTCAAGGCATATAGCAATAACTTGATCGCACCCAGAAAAAAAGTAAACGGTTTGATCCGCAGATCCAGGCAATAGTTTTTAACCTGATCCGTCAGCGATTCCGGGAGGTGCAAGGACAGGCTGCCGGCGGCATTACCTTGTTGCCAGGCCCGCTCGTTGAGGTGAAAAGGCAGGTGAAAGGCGCGGCCGGCAATCTTCTCTTTCCAGAAATCCAGTTCCCGCTCCAGTACGATAGGCGTATAGTGTTGTTCTTCCCTGCTGACAAATGAGCTATATAGCCCAGGCTCGCTATGCGCTCTTGGCCGATCGCTCGCAACTTGAAGCCGGGCGTAGCCCTCCATCAAATCGCGAAAGAACAAATACAGCGACCACCAGTCGGCGATCAGGTGGTGCAGTACCACCATAAAAACGTATTGCTCCGGCGCAATTTGGAAAAGGCGGACAGCAAAAAGAGGCGCTTCGCTGTTGATATTGAAAATGTGTTTTTGAAAATCCGACATGGCTGCTTCCAGCGCGGAAGCGGGCTTGGCCAGTGCTTGAAGGTCGCACACTTCCAGCGGTATTTCCAGTGAGGCCAGGATGCTGCGCTGGTACTGCCCTGCCTGATTTTTGATGAAAATTGTGCGCAGACTTTCGTGTTGCAAAGCCAATGCTTGCAATGCTTGCTGAAAGCGGGGCACATGCAGGATACCCCGCAAATCCCAGGCGCCTGGAATAGACAAGCTCAAAGTGTTGGGATATAGTTTTAACCAGGTTAGCAAGCGCTCTTGCTCCCGGCTCAGGGGTAAAAGGTGCCTGTCTTTCATAGGGTTTAGGTGCTTACTGTTGTTTTCTAATAGGCAACAACACAGCCTTATAAAACTCCAATGTAGGGAATTTATCAAAAATCGGAGGAGCAGCGGCGGAGAATGTTTAATCGAGGCAATGAAGTGCTGATTAAAGTTTTAAATTGATTGGTGCAAATTTGAAAAAAGCAATACTGACTGAGGTCGCGAGAAAATTCAATCCCTCAATTACCATTCGGAATATTACAATAGAAGATCTTGATGCTAATTTTAGACCTAATTATTAGGCTGCAAACAGCAAAGCTCTACGTTATGCGTACCCCGACGCTGCACTTTTTTTGATTTGTTCAAATTCAACCCGAGGAGTGAGGCCAAGTACAAGTTGTATAGATTGCCGGCATATCAGGTAGTGGGTGGGAAAGGAATGCATTATTCTAAACTTTGCTATAAATTGCACCGAGGTATTTTTATAAAAAACAACCCCTTGCACCTTCTTAATCAAATATGAATCGCATCGCTTTGCTCATCCTGGGTTGTTTCCTTTTCGGCGTAGCAGCCTCGGCCCAAGGCATGCGATCGCTGAAAAAAAAAGGAACAACCAGGGCGGTGGTCGTCGGCATCTCCAATTATCAGGATGCAGCGATCAAAGACCTTCGCTATGCAGATCGCGATGCAGCGCTTTTTGCCGATTTTTTGAAATCCAAATCTGGGGGTGGGCTCGGTGACCAGCAATTAAAATTGCTGGCTGATAAAGAGGCGACCATGGCCGCCATACAATCGGCGCTACAATGGCTGTTGCAAAATTCTAAAAAGGGCGACCAGGCCATCATCTACTTTGCCGGCCACGGCGACGTAGAAACAAAAGAAGAGGAAGAAAAAGGCTACCTGCTGGCCTACGACACCCCTAAAAACAACTACCGCCTCAATGCCGTCGACCTGCACTACCTCAACCACGACATAATCGGCAAACTGGCAGACCAGGACATCAAAGTCATCGTCATTACCGACGCCTGCCACTCGGGCGCCCTCGCAGGTGAAAAAATCGGCGGCAGGGAAGTCACCGCTGCCGAACTTATGAAGCGATTTTCGAGCGAAATCAAAATACTGTCCTGCCAACCGTATGAACTTTCGCAGGAAGGCCCCCAATGGGATGGAGGCAGAGGCGTGTTCTCCTTTTTTCTCATCAGCGGACTGAAAGGACGGGCCGATGCAAACCGCGACCAACAGGTAGACCTCTACGAATTGGAGGATTTTCTGCAAGACCGCGTTAGGCTCGCCACAGACAAAACACAGCACCCCGATGTATTCGGCGGCAAAAAGCAGGAAGCGCTCTTTGCGGTAGACGAAGCCACCGCCGCCGAACTAAAAGCCGCCGAAAAAACAGATATAGAAAAAGATTTCGAAAAAGACGTACTCGAAAAGCTGGCTACCGAAGAAGGGTACACCTATTATCTGCAATTTAACCGGGCTATCCAAAAGGGCAACCTGCTCAGTCCTCCCGGTAGCGCTGCCGTCGATTACTACGACGCGCTGTATGCCGACACGACGTTCAGACTCTTGCGCAGTATCATCGACGAACGACTAACGGTGGCGCTGCTGGATTCCGTACAACAAGCGATAAACGCCTACCTCAATACCGACCCGCAGGAATTGGCGCAGCGGGACCGGTTTGACAAAAAGTACAGCCGTTTTCCGGCATACCTCGGCAGAGCTGCCAAAATACTCGGCCCCAACGACGCCCGCTACAGGCCCACGCTGGCCCGGCAGTATTATTTTGAAGGACTGGCCCTACGATTGGAAAGCGAACAAAACGGCGGCAGCGACTCGCTGTACCAATTGGCGCTGGAAAAACAGCAAAAAGCCCTGGAATACGAAAACCGCGCAGCGTATATCTACAACGAATTGGGGATGGTATTTCTGGCGTTGGGCGATGCCGACCAGGCCATCGAACATTTCAGCCGGGCTATTGCCTTATCACCTACCTGGGCCCTGCCGCAAAATAACCTGGGCATTGGCTACAGCCAGAAAGACAACCTGGAAGAAGCCCGGCAATACTATCTCAAAGCCATTGAACTCAAACCCGATCTGGCTTCGGCCTATACCAACCTGGGCAACCTGTTTTTTAATCTGGAACAAGCCGATTCGGCTGAAATAATGTACCAAAAAGCCATCGCCTTCAACCCCGCCGATAAGTCGAATTATTATTTTATGGGGCTGCTGTTGAGCGCGCTCGACGGCCGGCAAACGGAAGCCGTACCTTTTTATCAAAAAGCCCTGGAACTCGACAACGATTACCCGGAAGTATACTATGAACTAGGCAATTTGTATTTTAATGGCGATCAACCCGATTCGGCTGAATGGATGTACCAAAGGGCGCTTTCGCTGAATCCCGATTTTACGGAGGCTTACCTGTTCCTCGGTCTGCTCTATTTTGAAAAAAACAGGCTAAAAGAAGCCGAGCAAACGTTCCTGGAAGCCATTCGAACCAATCAGGCCTACCTGCCTGCTTATGAATGTCTGGTAACCCAATACCAGCAGGAGTGGGACAAAGCCGTTGACCTGCTCCAAAATGCCCCCTTGGAAAATTATGACAAAATATACGTGCTGCAACAATCCGGACTGACTTTCATGCGTTCGGATGCTTACGACGATGCGCAACGCGCTTTTCAAATGGCGGTTGATTTTGACCCTGATGAACCATTGGGTTATTATGCATGGTGCGCTTATTACTCGTTGCTGAAGCAGGCCGATCAGGCGCTGGGTAATCTGGAAACCGCGTTGGAAAAAGCGCAAGCCAGGGAAGAAGATTATTTTGATACAATCATAGGGGATGAAAACCTGGATTTTATTCGCGATCAAAGCAAGTACCGGGAATTGATGACGAAATATTTTCCTGGCCGAAAAATTGATTAATATCCTGAATGGGCTAAATTTATTGTTTATAAACCCTTACAACACATACTATGGCACAACCATCCCGTCTTCTATTGTTATTGTTTCTACTTTCGATTTTCGCTTTTGACCTTCCCGCACAGCGCAACGGCACACTGCACCTGATTACTGCCATCGATGTAATTAATGAGGACATTGCCCAAGGATGTAAAAAGGACTACGAAAA
>JAEUUQ010000057.1 GCA_016787505.1 Saprospiraceae bacterium
TGGTGCGCGCCTACACCCTTTGGCGCGATTTTGAAAACAAACTACCTTTTAGCAATAGCGGCATCGTCTACTTCCAGCGCCGGGTGCTGGGCGCCAGCGCGGCCTATACATTTGCATCTGCTATCGCCGGGCGGCCCTATCGCCTCCAACTCGGCCTCGACCTCGACGATCAGTCGGACGATCGCTCCCGCTACAACAACCTCGACGGCACGCGTGGCGAGCTGCGCCTCCAGCAGGTCGAAACCTTTACCAATGCCGGCGCCTACCTGCTCCAGGAGTGGGAGCCGCTGCCCAGCCTCTCCCTGCGCCTGAGTCTGCGCTACGACCGCGCGCGCGTAGCCGCCGCCGACCGCTTCCTCGCCGACGGCGACGACTCGGGCAACAGTGATTACAACAGCTTTAGTCCGATGGCAGGCCTATCCTACGCCCTCACAGAAAGTCAATACCTCTATGCCAACGTAGGCCGCAGCTTTGAAACCCCGGCCCTCAGCGAACTCTCGGCCAACCCCCTCGGCGGCGGTTTCAATGCGGAACTGCGCCCCCAGCAGGCCTCCAGCTACGAACTGGGCTGGAAAGGCGCCGCGCGATCCGCTCTCAAATGGGAATTGTGCGTGTTTTATATCAACTCTAACAAGGAACTGGCCCCCTATCAACTGGAGGCTTTCCCGGGGCGCACCTTCTACCGAAACACCGGCAGCACCGGGCGCAGCGGTGTAGAGGCTTCCCTTACCTGGCTGGTCGCGCCGGGATTGTCGCTGTCCGCCGCCTATACCTGGTCGCATTTTCGCTACACCGGCTTCAGCACACCAGTGGATGTCTTCGACGGCAACGCCCTGCCCGGTATCCCGCAGCATCACGCCAACCTGTCGGCGCGGTATTTTTGCAAAAACTGGCAACTGGGGCTTCAGAATCGCTACGTCGGCGCTCTCTACGCCAACGACGCCAACACCGCCGAAGACAAGCCCTATCTGCTGGTCAACCTCCGCGCCGGCTACCGCCACGAGGGCAAAAAGTGGACGCTGGCGCCTTTTCTGGGCCTCAATAACCTACTTAATCAGTATTATAATGCTAATATACGGATCAATGCAGCGAACCGGCAGTATTACGAGCCGGGACCGGGACTGGCGGGGTATGGCGGGGTGGTTATTTCGTGGAAGACAACCAAAAACCATGGCAAAATTTAAAAATAAATACAGAATAGAATCAAACCGGTGGCGGTATTGGGATTATTCTGCCCCCGCAAATTATTTTATTACCATTTGTATTAATAATCGGGAATGCATTCTGGGCACTGTGGTGAACGGCAAAATGGAATTATCGGAATATGGCAAAATCGTTGAAACCGAAATATTGAAAATTCCTGAATATCATATACGAATCCTATTGGACGAATGGGTGATAATGCCTAATCACATTCATTTAATCATTCATGTAGGCGATTATGATTTTGATAATCATGTCGCCGTTAATGGGAATGCCGATGACGCCCATGCCCCCGACGGCAATGACGACCCCGACGGCAATGACGACCCCGACGGCAATGACGACCCCGTCGGCAATGACGTAGATAAAATTCATGAATTTTATCTACAATCCCCGTCACCCCCGTCACCCCCGCCATCCCCGTCATCCCCGTCGCCCCCGTCCCAATGGTGGCACAATCCCGAATATAAACCAACCACAGATGAAATAAAACAATACCGTAAAATGCGGCGAAACATGATCATTCCCAAAATATTGGGAAAATTTCAGATGTTGACCTCCAGGCAAATTAACATCATGCGGAATACCCCCGGCAAAAAAAATTGGCAGCGCGATTATCACGACCACGTCATTCGCCATGAGGAATCATTCCAGCGAATAAAAAAGTACATAGTCGAAAATCCAACCAAATGGAAGGACGATATCTTTAATGATTCAAAAAGATAGGGATTGACGAAATCAGTTACTCGACCCAGACCATAATTTGTTGACATTCGGACAAAACTAATGATGAATAATCTATTAAAAACAACAACCGAAATTACCACCGTATTTAATACCACATTAGCGCGGGCATTCAAAAGCCCCATGCTCTGTGATATTACGAAAGTGCATACCGGATACGGTTTCACACCCAGGGTAATACATTGCACCGAAGATGAAACCTGGGGAAAAGCGGGCGGCAGCCGAAAAGCGTTTATGGCAAAAAACCTCACTTTCAAAGGCGGTGAATCTTCGCTGGATACCGTTTTGGAAAGAAAAGAAAACGAATACTGGAAAATCGAAATTTCCGACTTTAAAATCTGGTCGATGGGATTTGTGAAATTTCAGGGGGAATGGTTTACTATGCAACACGTACTGGAGAATATCCGGCAATTGACTATAGGGGAGGCGCCATTTCTGCATGAATAATTGGCTTACTCCCACCCGCATTCCCCGCGTAGAGGAAGTAACCGCTAATCTGTTGGCTGAGTATATACCCAGTAATTAACATAAATTGTTACATTTGGCTTTTAAATCAATCAATCATGTCAAAGAGAATTTTTGTAGGCAATCTGCCTTTTTCTGCAACCGAAGATGAACTCAGGGAATTGTTCGCAGAATTCGGCACAGTAGAAAACGTCCAATTGATTTCAGACAGAGAAACGGGCCGGCCCAGAGGTTTTGGTTTTGTGGAGATGTCAGATGGCGCAGATGAAGCCATTAAAGCCTTACACGGGCGTAATTTGGGGGGTAGAAATCTAAATGTGAACGAAGCAGAAGACAAGCCCCGTCCGCCGAAGCGTACCTGGTAATGGTACTTTGTGTCTGAGCGAGGTCGAAACCACACTGCGATACATTTAATTGGGATTTAATAAAATCTTAATAAGCCGTCGTTTTATGCTAAATATTGCTTAAAGCCTGCTGTATATATCTATAAACGGGGCATTGGCTGCGTTGTACTGTCATCAAACACGACAAAAACAACGAATATGAAACGACTGCTTATTGCCCTTCCGATCTTGCTCGCCGCTACCTTTGCGCAAGC
>JAEUUQ010000249.1 GCA_016787505.1 Saprospiraceae bacterium
CAGGTTTTTCAGATTCTGGGTATTGCCGGAGAAATCAAACAAAAACGGTTTGGCTAATCCTTGAGTGGGATAATAGCGAAGGCTAAGGTTATAATTGTTCAGATTGATCGTAAAATGACCGTAATAGCCTTGTGGGTAATCAGCCTCGTAGGCGATATCGCCGATAGCTTCGACGACACTATTGGCCTGATTTACCTCGGCAGGTTGCGAATAAGCCACATAACCCCAGATGGCCGTTGCAGGAACCCGGCGCAATTCGCGGTGTGAAAACTGCAGGCCCTCCTCCGTTTCCATGGTGACCTCGTATTTGTCGTAGCTCACTTGCAGTTTACCCTCGTTGATGATCGTATTTTTGAGCCCGAGTGAAAGATTGTATGTGGCTGCCGACAAAGCTCCCAAATTGATATTTGCTTGTGCCGGCGCCATACCTGCCTCGCAATCGGCAGGCGTCACAATATTATTAAGAGAAATGAACATATTGGCGCCAATGCGATCATTATCATAGGTAATAGTCGAATTCAGGCAGGGCTCGTTTTTGATGGTAGTGACCAATAGCCGGAGTTCGCGGCTAGTGGGAGATAATTCCTCCCATAGATCGATATTAAATTCTTTTTCGATTTCAGGGACAATGATCGGGTCCTTGTCTGAATCCAGATTACAACCAAAGCTTAGGGCTATAATCACCATACTGTACATTAGCTGTCGATAGTTCATAACGTAGTATTCTACATGGGTAACGGAAAAAAGGCTCAAAAGCTGCCTTCATCGGAGTAATAGATGCAAATATAGCGCTCAATAGCAAGCTCATGGCGTATCTTTGCGAATAAAAATATTCCTCATGGCGCTTATCAAACCGGTTCTCGGCGTTTACCCGCAACACGGCGAAGACTGTTATTTTGCTGAAAATGCTACTATCGTCGGCGATGTAGTAATGGGCCACCAATGCAGCGTGTGGTTCCAGGCGGTAGTTCGCGGCGATGTCAATAGCATTCGCATGGGCAACAAGGTGAATATTCAGGATGGCGCCATCATTCATGGCACCTATCAGCGCGCAAGTACCACCATTGGCAATAATGTGTCAATAGGCCACCGGGCTATCGTGCACGGATGCACCCTTCACGACAACGTGTTGGTGGGCATGGGCGCCATCATCATGGACGGCGCCGTGGTGGAGTCGAATGTACTCATCGGGGCCGGAAGCGTTGTGCTCGAAAATAGCCGGCTGGAATCAGGGCATATCTATGCCGGCGTGCCGGCCCGGAAAGTAAAAGCCATCAGCGAAGCGCAATTCAAAGACTCGATCGAACGCATAGCCAATGCCTATATCATGTATTCGGGCTGGTTTAAGGAGGAATAATGAGTCTTTGATACAAAATTGAAAGCTTTTGCGACATTATTGAAAACCTGCCTTCCTGGGGGAACATACCTTTGTGTGGTCAAGTGAATGATTTTGCCGGCCGGTAAGCTTCACTTCATTATCAAAATCTGTTTTACATCATCAATTTTACTCAACATGCTAGTCAGAATCAGCTTACTACTGCTGTTAGCTATTACAGCATCTTGCGGCGTATCAAAAAAATCGCCGCCCACCGAACTCTACAACCACTGGACGCATTCGCACGAAGAAGACAGCGCAGAGGCGAAAGTTTTCAGACCCTCTACTTACGCTTTTCCACCTTCGAGAGGCCGCGAAGGCTTCGAGATCAAAGCCGACGGAAGTTTCATCCGCTACGCCATCGCCGCAGCCGACGGTACCGAAAAAATGCCGGGCCGATGGAAGATGAAAGGAAAAGGAGTGATCGAGGTTACGCTCGACAACAAAGCCGTCGCACCCTACGAATTGGCCCTGGTATCGGTAGAAAAAGACAAACTCATCCTCAAACCATAAAATGTTTATCACAATGAAATCTGCACTTAATACCTTTATATACCTATTACTTGTCGTTATCAGCTTACCCCTAAACTTATTCGGGCAATCTAACGACGCCTATCATGTTCGTTTTGGCAAACGCCCCGGCATGGGGGCGCCTGTACTCCGCGACAAGCTGCACCCACATACACAACCATCGAATAGCCTGTATGTGAAGATGCCCCAGCAACGCACCTGCGAAACCATGGTAGATGATGCGGAATTGCGCGCCAAATACCCTGAACTGGGTACGCCGGCTCAGTTTGAAGCGCGTATGGCCCAGTTGGTAGCCGCTCACCGCCATGACCTGGAATCGCGCCATGAAATTGTACTGACCATACCCGTCGTGGTGCACGTAGTCCACAACGGCGAAGCCGTAGGCGCCGGCGCCAATATTTCGCAGGCGCAGATTATGTCGCAAATCGATGTACTCAACGAAGACTATCGCCGCACGGGCGCAGGGTTTAACAATCATCCTTCCGGCGCCGACGTAGAGATCCAGTTTGCTATGGCCGTAGTGGACCCGCAAGGCAACCCGCTTGCCGAACCCGGCATTCACCGCGTAAACGGCAACAGGCCTGCCTGGGAGCGCCAAGCCATCCAGGATGTACTCAAGCCCAATACCCAGTGGGACCCCAACCGCTATATGAACATGTGGACCGTCGTTTTTGGCGGCAATGACGTCAACCTCCTGGGGTATGCCCAGTTTCCCAGCCTGTCGGGCCTGCAAGGCTTTCAGCAAAACGAAGGCGCCGCACAGACAGATGGCGTGGTGATACGCTATAACTCGTTTGGCCGCATTGGCAACATTGAAGCGCCTTATAACGGCGGCCGCACCGCCACCCACGAAGTAGGCCACTGGCTTGGCTTGCGCCATATCTGGGGCGACGGCGACTGCTCAGCCGACGATTTTTGCGCCGATACCCCCAATTCGGCCCACCCCAATTATCAATGCGCCGCAATCAACAGTTGCCCCGACGGCGCTAGCGATATGATTGAAAACTATATGGACTATACCCCCGACGACTGTATGAATATTGTGACCAACGATCAAAAAACGCGAATCCGCACAGTGCTGCAAGTGAGCCCCCGGCGCAAAGAACTGACAACCTCTACCGTGCATATGGGCGGCGGCGGCAACCCCGGTATTCCCAATGCTGTGTTTACCGTAAACACCCAGAACATCTGCACGGGGTCAACGGTCCAGTTTATTGACCAATCGACCAATAATCCCACTTCCTGGCAATGGGCAGTGCTTGACGGCGCTAATAACGTGCTGGCTACTTTTACCGGTCAAAGCCAGACCATTACTTTTAATACCGAGGGCGTCTATTCGTTGCGGCTTACGGTTTCTAACGCCAACGGTAATAGCAGCCGAACCGAAAAGAACTACATTACCGTGTTATCAAGCACGGGGCCGGCTGAATTCCAGGAAAATTTTGAAAATACGGCCAACCTGCTCCCCGACTGGGTAGTGTACAATCCAGATGCCGACCGCTCGTTTACCCTCTCAAACGTGAGCGCTTACGGCTTAGGCAGCCATAGCATTATGTTTGACAATTACAGTACCGATGACGACCCCACTGGAACTATCGATGCCCTGGTAACCCCGCGTATTAATCTGACCAACGTAAGCAATCCGTACATTTATTTCGAACACGCCTATGCACAATACGGCGGTCAGTATACCGATACACTGGTGCTGCTTTATTCCACCAATTGCGGGCAAACCTTTACGCCGTTTTTTGTCCTTGGAGGTGAAGACCTCGCCACAGCCCCGCCTACGGAGAACTTTTTTGTGCCCTCTAGCAATCAATGGAGTTGGAAACAGGTTTCTCTCGACTTTTTGAGCGGGCAATCTAATGTACATATTGCGGTAGCCAACCTTTCGGGCTGGGGCAACAACCTGTACCTCGACCAAATTGCCTTTATTGACGGCGATGACTATACCAACGACGCTTCAGATCCCGACTTTGCCACTTCGCACCAGGTGGTTTGCGCCGGAGATTATGTTTCATACGTGGACTATTCCAGCAATTTTCCGACGGTTTGGAATTGGCAGTTCGAGGGTGGTTCGCCGTCAAGTTCAACCCAGCAGCACCCCAATGTCTATTATAACTCGCCGGGTTTGTACGACGTAGCTTTGTTTGCCGGCAATTCGCTGGGCGGTTCTATCATAACAGCGCCAAGTTATATTCAGGTATTGCCCCTGCCTTCGGTAGATGTAAGCGTTAACGCAAATATTATTTGCCCGGGTGAACCCGTAACTTTCACCGCTACGGGCGCCGACGAATATGAGTGGTACGACGACCGCGGCACGATTATCGCTACCGGTGAGCAAGTAACTGCCGTATTATATGAAAATATCGTCTTTACTTTGGTTGGGTATAGCGATGCCGGCTGCAGTAGCTCTGAAACGTTCCTGGTCGAAGTCACTCAAGCACTCACCCCATCCATCAGTGTGCAGGGTACGGTACTTACCTCCAGCCAGGCATTGGCCTATCAGTGGTATTTCAACGGTCAGCCGATACCGGCTGCGGCGGGTGGCAACCAACAGTCGCTGTTGGCGCAAACGGCAGGTAATTACGCTGTTGAAGTATTGTACGCTTCGGGTTGTACGGCCGTCTCCAATGAGATATTCTTCAACCCATCTACGGGCATCGACCCCCGCGACGTGAGCCACACCGTGAACGCATTCCCCAACCCCACCACCGGGGATATTACGGTGCGGATGGATAATGACCTGCAGGGCGATTTTGTGTTGCACCTTACCAATTATCTGGGGCAGGAAGTATTGCGCCAGGAGGCTTCCAAGCAAGGTAACCAGTGGGAATTGACACTCCAAATGACGGATTTGCCTACCGGCTGCTACCAATTGACGATCACCAATGAGCTGTATTCGGCGGTGAAGAAGATTGTGAAGCGGTAAGTTGTGGGTTGTAGGTTGTGGGTTGTAGGTGATACAACTTACAACCTACAACCTACAACTCCATAAACTCAAACGGCGTAAACGGCGTCTGTTCGTCGAGCATTTTGCGGAAAGCGTAGTGCACGCGTTCGGGTTTTACGCCCAGGCTAAAACAAGTTTCTACCATCATTTTATTGTGACCCCTGATGGTGGGCAGATAAAAAGCGGTATAGGCGCCTGTGTTGGTATCGTTATGCAAATAATCGACCATCAGCGGGAAGACGCCTTTGCGGTGAAAGTCGGGATGAATGCCAAACGCCACTCCTTTGGCGATCTTCTTTTTGGCGGCGCGGAGTCGCCACAGAAAACCCGGTATTTTCCAAAAGCTGAGTTTGCCTTTCACGGGTTTGAGATATTCATTAATATCCGGCATCATACCGCAAAATCCGACCGGCTGGCTCCCCTCATAGGCAAAACACACCATGTTTTTATCCATTACCGGGCGCAATTGTTTCAGCATATCGAGTATCTGATGGGTATGCAGGGGTTTGAAATAAGGAAAAGTGCGAAATGCTTCGTTGTATACCTGGCGCAGGTGGTCGGCATACAAGGGCAGATTGTGCGGATCGATGCTTCTGGTAGTGAGGCCGTATCTTTCGCGAACGCGTTGGGCCAGGGCATGGATGCGTTCATAGGGCATTTCAACTACAACGCCTTTCAGCGTAAGCACTTGCTCATAAGGCCGGTAGCCGGATGACTCAAAAAAGCGGCGGTAATACGGCTGATGGTAATTTTCCTGATAAAGCGGTGGAAATTCGTAGCCTTGCACCAATAAACCCCAGAATTTGTCGCGTTCGCCAAAATTGATAGGGCCGTCGATGGCTTTTACCCCCTCCGCCGCCAGATATTGCTCGGCTACCTCAAAAAGCGCTTTTGCATAATCCTCGTTTTCCACACACTCAAAAAAACCGATGCCGCCTGTGGGGAAAGACTGCTGGATATTGCGCTGCTTATCGATAAACGCAGCTATGCGCCCCTGGGGCTTTCCGCTGTCGTCAACTAATACCCACAACTTTGCAATCCCGTTTTGAAAGGTCTTATTGGTCGCGGGGTTAAATACTTTCTCCACATCAGACTCTAGCGGACAAATCCAGTTTGGCGTATGCTGGTATACGATATGTGGCACGCGGTGGAATAATTTCCAGGTTTGCCGGTTCCCTATTTCAAGAATGCGCATATGGCTTTAATTAATCGCGGTTTCGCAACCTCAAAATTAACGATATTCCCCCAACTAACCTCTTCTTACCCGCCATTTGTTCCCAAAGAACACCGTTTGCCCTAAAAAGGAAGCCGATTACTAAAACGACTCGCCGTTTTCTAAAGAAAACATACCGTATTCTTGTGTGATTTGACCATTGCATAAACAGTCGTTTCTCAACGCAGATATGCCCCTTATCTTTGATACAAGTTTTCTCATAGTATGTTTAATTTTCCTACACCTGGTCCCTTCTGGGGTGTAGGAATTTTTTTTTATACCCTTTCGTCGTTGATTCGCCTCGTTCCGTTCCTTTATATCTGTTCCCTTTTCTAACTCAAAACCACCACATCACAGGCTGGGAGAGCCACTGCGTAAAAGCCGGTATTTGGCTCTGATAAGTAAATTACATTTGCACTGTGTAGTT
>JAEUUQ010000069.1 GCA_016787505.1 Saprospiraceae bacterium
CTTGCCTTCAAGACATTGTTTTGCCTCGCAATATTTACATAGCCGTAAGCTTCGTGTCGATAGCGTCCATTATAGGATTTGAGTGCCAGAGCGGGTTGAAGGTTCATATTGACGGAATCGCGCCAGAGTTTGAGCTGTTGCGATTTTTCTTTTTCGTCTTCCTGTACAAACGACCGATACATTTCGCTGATATTGCGATAAGGAAGATTGAGCTGCTGATCGATGAGCTGCCATTTTAAGCTCTCGTAAAAGACATTGGCGTCGGTATTGGTGAGCACGATGACGCCCAGTTTTTCTTCCGGGACAAGCGTCAGGCTGGTTACAAAGCCATTGATGCCGCCTGTATGCGAAATGATTTCACGGCCCTCATAGTCTTCGAGTTGCCAGCCCATGGCATAGAGCCGGTAGTGCATGTGCCGTTGTGGCATGCCTGCTCTGCCCACGATGGATTGGGGCCTGCGCGTCTGGCGAATGACTTCCTGGGGTATCACGTTTTTGCCCTGGTAATTGCCATTTTCCAACTGCGTGATTACCCAGTGACTGAGGTCGTTTACCGAAGAGGCTATACTACCGGCAGGCGCCAGATTGTCGATATTGGGCAGGGGCAGTATTTCCAATTTGTCGTTTACTTTCGTATGCGGATAGGCTTTATTGGTTGCTTTAGGAAATTCGGCATTCAGGGCCAGGGAGCGATTCATTTCCAGCGGACCGAATATCCTTTCGCGAAGCAAATCAGCCCAGGTCTTGCCGCTGATCTCTTTGATGCACTCGCCGGCAATCGCATAACCCAGATTGGTATACCCCCACTTGCTTCTAAAGCTATATTGAGGCGTTAATAAGCCAAATTTTTCAATACACTGGCGGGTAGTCATCGAAGAGGTCCAGTACATAAAATCGCCCTGAAAAGTTTGCATGCCTATGCGGTGGGTGAGGATGTCTGTGAGATTGAGTTCGCTAGCCACCCAGGAGTCTTTCATGGTAAACCAGGGCAGCCATTTCTGCACCTTGTCGTCGAGCGCGCATTTGTTTTCTGCGGCCAGCATAGCCATCAGGGTGCCGGTAAAAGCTTTGGAATTGGAGGCGACCAGGAAAAGTGTGTGTTCATCTACTTTTTCCGGTTTGCCGAGTTGGTTTACGCCGTAACCTTTGGCTAATATTACTTTACCGTCTTTTACCACACATACGGCCGTGCCGGGTATATCCCAGGCGGCCATTTCGCGGGCCATGTAGGTGTCAAGGCTATCGTGGATAAAAGCTTCCAGGTTTTGCGCTGTAAGGCCAAAAGCCGGCAACAAAAAAAGGATCAGGATTGCAGTGTTTTTTTTCATAATCGGAATTATTTGGAAAAGACTAATGGACTATTAGCGCAAAGGATCCCAAAGTCTCACTCTTTGTTCGCCAATTGCCCGCAGGCGGCATCGATATCGCGGCCCCGGCTGCGGCGCACGGTCACCATCACGCCGTGACTGCGCAGATAACGCGCAAATTCATCGATGCGGTGCTCCGATGCTTTGTGGAAAGGCGCCCCGTCGATGGGGTTGTATTCGATGATATTGACTTTCACGGGGAAGTGCTTGCACAGGCGCAGCAGGTTGGCGGCGTCGGCAAGGCTGTCGTTAAAATCCTGGAACGCTATATATTCATAGCTTATCGGATTTTTGGTTTTATTATAAAAATAGCGGAGCGCTTCTACGAGGGCAGCCAGGTTATTCTGCTCGTTGATGGGCATTATCTCGTTGCGCTTGGTATCGTCGGCGGCGTGCAGCGAAAGCGCCAGTTTGATTTGCGCATTGTCGTCGGCCAGCTTTTTGATCATTTTGGCAATGCCTGCCGTACTTACGGTGATGCGTTTGGCCGACATGCCAAGGCCTTCCGGCGAGGTGATGCGCTCGATGCCCTGCATGACGTTGCTGTATGCCAACAGCGGCTCGCCCATGCCCATGAATACGATGTTGGTGAGGGGATGCCCGTATGTTTCGAGCGATTGGCGGTTGACCAGCAGCACCTGGTCGTAGATCTCCGCCGGGTCGAGGTTGCGCACGCGCTTCATGCGGCCGGTGGCGCAGAAGGTGCAGGTGAGGCTGCAACCCACCTGGCAGGATACGCAAACGGTATAGCGGTTGTCATCGGGCACGGGAATGAGCACTGATTCGATGAGGTGCCCGTCGTGGAGCCTAAACCGGGTTTTGATGGTGCCATCTGTGCTGTGCTGCACCTTGTCTACTGCGATTGGGTTGATAGCAAAATGCGTTTCGAGCGTCTGTCGCAGGTTTTTGGGCAGGTTGGTCATCTCCTCAAAAGAAAAGGCGCCTTTTTTCCAGAGCCACTCGTACACTTGTTTCGCCCGGAAGCGGGGTTCTCCCTGTGCGCTGAAAAAAGCCTCGATCTCCTGAAGCGATTGTTGGCGTATGTCTATTTTGAGCGATGATGCCACCATTGGGCTCGGCGAATTTTTTTATGAAAACGATGTATGAGCTTTGGGAGTTCAAAGATACACCAAAAATGCGACTGTACGACTGTACGACTGTACGACTGTACGACTGTACGACTGTACGACTGTACGACTGTACGACTGTACGACTGTACGAAGTAAAATTGGACAAATAAAGATACGTGAAATTTCCCTGATCGTAGAGTCATAAAGTCGTACAGTCGTAAAGTCGCCTAAAGCGGCTGCGTCTGCTCGGCCAGCCAGTGTTGTTCTTCTGCCGTTAGCAGGGGCGACAGCGCTTTCCACACCTCGGCGTGATATTCGTTGAGCCAGATCATTTCTTCCTTGGCCAGGATGTTTTCTGCTATCAGGCGCCGGTCGATAGGGAACAAAGAAATCGTGCGGAAGCGCAGGAAAGCGCCAAATTCGGTCGTGGCGGCGCGTTCGCATACCACGAGGTTTTCGGTGCGAATGCCGTATTGGCCGGTGCGGTACAAGCCGGGTTCATTCGAGGTGAGCATGCCCGGTTCAATGACCGTACTTCCGCGGCCTACGCTGGGGGCAAAACCTTGGGGCGGCTCGTGTACGTTGAGAAAAAAGCCCACGCCGTGGCCTGTGCCATGGCCATAGTTGAGGCCGTAGCGCCACAAAGGTTGACGGGCGTACGTGTCGATCTGGATGCCGTTGGCGCCTTCCGGGAATTGGGCCATAGCCAGGTTGATATGTCCTTTTAGCACCAGCGTAAAATCGAGTTGTTGCTGGGGCGTGGGGTCGCTCAGCGCAATGGTGCGGGTAATATCGGTGGTGCCTTGAAGGTATTGTCCGCCCGAATCGAGGAGCAGGATACCCTCGGGATATATTACCGCGCTGTGATCCGGATCGGGATGGTAGTGCACGATAGCGCCGTTGGCATTGTACCCTACGATAGCCGGGAAACTTTCGCCGACGTAGTCGCTTTGCTCGCTTCTGAAAACAATGAGTTGCTGGGCTAAACCTGCTTCTGTTACCTCTGCCTCGGCTTTCAGCTGGGCTTCCAGCCAGCGGAATAGCCGCAGCAGCGCCACGCCGTCTTTGCGCATGGCCTCGTGCAGGTGGTTAATTTCTACTTCATTTTTGATTGCTTTGAAGCGGCGCGGCGGCATATCCATCATCACCAGTGCCGACTCGGGTACGGCGTTAAACAGCCGTATGCTGGTGACAGAGGGGTCAATGCCTATTTTTTTACCTTCCGGCAATTGCTGCAAAAACGACTCGATTGATTCGTAAGGCTTCAGCAATACGCCGTCGACACCCAGCCGGGTGCGCAACAGGTCGGAGACTTTTTCTTTTTGTATAAATAAATGGGAAGCTTCGCGACCCACTACCAGATAGCTGATGCAAACGGGATTAAAAGCCACATCGCTGCCGCGCAGATTGAGCGTCCAGGCGATGTCGTCGAGAGTGGGTACCAGTAGATAATCGACGCCTTTGAGTGCAAGTTGATCAGTGATGAGATCCAGCTTTTCGCGGCGGCTTTTGCCGGCGTAGGTCTCGTCAAATTCGTAGGCTTCATCGGCCGGCAGGGCGGGGCGATTTTTCCAGATTTCGCTCACCAGGTCGTGTTGGTGGTTGATTTCCAGCTGACTTTCGTAAAATGTTTTGGCCATTTGCCGCACCTGGTTAGCTGTGAACAAGGCGCCGTCGAAACCTACCATGCTGCCGGCGGGCAAGTTGGCGCAGAACCATTCGAGGTGTTCGGGGGCGTGGGCTACCACTTGTTTGTGCAATTCTACGCCCGTATTAGCCAATTCTTGTTCGGCTTGCAGGAAATAACGCGAGTCGGTCCACAAGCCGGCATGATCAGCTGTGACTACCAAAATACCCGCCGAACCCGTAAAGCCGGAAAGCCAGGCGCGGGCAAGCCAGTAATCGGCCATGTATTCGCTTTGGTGGGGGTCGCTGCTGGGCGCCATATAGGCGTGGAGGCCCAGGCGCTTCATGGCAGCGCGCAGGGCACTGAGGCGACCGGGTATGTCGTTTTGCATAGGTGTGATATTTGCTGTATACCGCACGCAGTCAAGTTATCCCGACCTGTTGGTACGGGACAAGTTGTGCATAACTTTTCCGGCTTTGCGGTATTATCCTTCGCGCCCGAGCCCGAGTCATGCCCAAAACATGGCGGCGCGAAGTATATATGTGCTTGCAAGTTGCAGTTTTTTTTTGAAAAACAGCAATTTCGCTACATATGCTGTTTGCTGGTATACTTTTCTTGATTAGTGATAGCAACAAAAGTAGACTCTATCAAGCACTTAAGCTAAAACCAACCATTCAGTGACAAACTTCCTTTTTATCTGCAACTTGAATTAATTATAAACTGGGTTTGCATAAAGAATTTTTTGAATAGTATCGTCATCGTTAAAGATAAATAATACCTGTAATGCCGGCCCCATTTTAATGGATCCAATATTAGCCGCTGTATCTAAAAATTCGACGATTAAATAATTTGAGATTATCAATAGTTCGGTAAAAAATCAGGCTCGAATTTTGCCAAAATTCAAGAGTTTGAGAATAATGGACTTATTTTTTTCCAAGTTTGGGTCGATTTGAAAGTTTGATAAAAATAAATCGACCATGAGTTCATTGAAATACGCGGTTTTAATGTCGGCCAAAGAAAAGGCTTGTCGGTCTTCTTTATCCAGCTTCAAATAGTGTGCTGCTTTTGCTACTCCTACCGCGGTCAAAGCGGTATTAAAGTGAAAATGCAGCTTGTTTTCACTTCGAGACTGGCAGTGAGTCAAGCCGGTGTGCTGCTTGGCATCCCGGAATAAAAATTCGATTTGGAAGCGGGCCTTGTAATAGCGGTAAATGCAATAGCTACTCAAGGTCAGATCCGTAGCATAAAATAAGGCATGGCGACCTGTGGCCTTGCCTTCATCCAGGAATTCGACATAGGCCAACTTGATGTCCCTGCCTAATCCCACCGAGTAACAGATGAG
>JAEUUQ010000076.1 GCA_016787505.1 Saprospiraceae bacterium
GCCGATTTTGTCTAGTATCGTCTCCGCAAGAGCTCTGCTTTTGCTGGAAGCATCGTTAGTAGGTAGTCGCATACCACTAATTTGGTGCTTCCTTTCGTTTTATCCAAATGTTCTATAAACTTACCGAACTATTGATTTCAAATAATTCATGAAAAATATCTTGCTATGGCTTCTTCAAAAGTAAACCATTCATCGCCATGGTATCCTTCTCTCGTACTTCTATTAATTAATTCACTTTTGTCACAATATGGTGGACAGGGAAGTGCAAGCCAATTGTGTTGAGTATCAAAATACCCTAAATCATCATGATAACCGATGATTCCTTCTGCATGACCTCCAGTGAAAGTAATGATGACTCTTACAATGGTGGTTGGTCGTGTATTATTCATTTGACTATTTCTAATTGCTTCTAAATCTCTAAAATAGAATCTCTCGTATGCTTTAACTGGAACTTCAGTTACAAAGTTGTCGAATGGTATTGAAACTCTCATAAAATGATACTTTTTAAATTGTGAAGAATTTAAGAAGCTGTTTGAATTTAGTTTTTTTTTACATCTGAGAGTAAGTAAACGAATTTGCGCCAGAAAAATAAATGCTTCAACAACCTGGGGTTTGCGCTCATAATCTTTAGAATGCCTTCGATACTTGTCATTTCAAGCGTTGGTTCTTTCAACGATCCAACGCATTGGAAGTACCTCAAAAGAGCGTTGTTACATGAACCGGAGAGGTTGAAGAGTTGGGCCGAATAGGTATCTTTGGTTTTTCAGCACTAAAGTCACAAAATCCGGCCCATGTCAAAGGTAAAGAAATATGTGGTTAAAAGCGAAAAGGCGAAGCAGAAATATCAGGTAAACTAACTGGTAAATGCGCCAATCTCGGTTTTCGTTCGCTTCTGCCAAAGTTGAACGACTCACGCCATTGCTTATCCCTAAATGGTAAAGTTTCCATTGATGCGCATCCAAACACACCACGATGTCTCGCAAACTAACCCGATGGGTCAGTTGTCCAAAGCATAAGCAGACGAACTGATGCCAGCAACTAAAACTTCGTACACGATAGTTGCCCTGGTAACGATCTACGCAACGCATAAACTCCTCATGATGGATCAAATCAATCAACTGTGTCAAAACGTACTTTCCTTTGTTCATCCCTGCCTCGTTTGGCAGCTAAGTTCTCTTTCAAATCGTACACAAGCAAAAGAACGCTGTAGCCATTGATTTTACTGGGGGTTTGAAATATTTTTTTTATCTTAACCGGACACTACTGATGGTGCATATTACTAATAGTTTTTGTATTCAAGGGCCTCTTTTCTAAGTTCAATAAGGTCTTTATGCTTGTCATCAAGAACCATATTCTTAATAATGTTAAAGTATTCTTCTTTTTCAGGTTGGTTAGCAATTAAAAGTTCTCTGGCATAGTTAATAATTGCAAGATTTTTCAAATAATTACTTTTCATTCTTCCGGCATTTTCAATTGCCAATTCATATAGTTTTTTTCCAATCGGAAATTTTTTATTTCTTAGTGCTACCAAACCGAGAGTTGCCTGAATAGTTACCTTACATTCATTAGTCAAACTAGCCATATTAATTTCTCTAATTTGATTGATGTATTTGTTGGCCTGATCAAGATTGCCAGATGTAGCTAATTCATAAATAATGTTGTTTAAAAGAGCTGGGTCATGTGGATTAGCCTGTAAGCCGACTTCACATAATAAGATTGATGCATTTTTATCCTTAAGAAGTGAACCTGCGATGTATGAGCCAAGTAAAATTGGTCTCTTGGAAAAAGGCATGTCTAAAAACCATTTAACACAATTGTAAAATGCACCTTCCCAATTTCCATTTTCATAATGGTCGAGTGCATAAGCTTCAAAAGGATTTATTACAGTTTCATAAACAAATGGGTTAAATGAGAAACGTGAATCTTCTTTTGAAACCCATTCCATTTGTGCCAATGTATTATCATTGGGCTGAATCATTGACTTATTAAATAGTTGTTTAGCTTTTTTGAATGACCCATCATTAAACTCCAAAGTGCCAAGAGAGCTATAAAGTTCAGTCAATTCAAAAGGCGAAAAATTATTTGACAAAATCAATTTCTCACCATCTTTTATTAAGGGCGAAAACCTATCCATTATTGATGAAGTAGCAATATGAGCAGAAATTAGCCAGGGATCATATTTTAATGATTTACTTTTCCGCAAATAATAAAGTGCTTTTTCAAATTGGTCGGTGTGTATGAAAAATCTAGTAGCTGAACGAAGAACAAATCTGTTGTCAGGTGCAAGATGTAAAGCTGTTAGCAATGCTCGTTCAGCCTTTCCTTCTTGACCATGCATAGTGTAAAGTCTTGCTAATTCTACCCACACTATTGGGTTAAACATTTCATTCTTACTCCTATTTTTAGTTCTATGAATTACCTTGAAAAGGGATTTATTGTTAATAAAGGCTTGAAAGTCATCTATTGTGTCAATATCCTTTTCAAGTAGGAATTTTGAAGTTTGCTCATTACTTTTCACATTAGTAGGCCTCTCAATTGAATCAATTAAGCTTAGTAATGCACTTGAAGAATTAGATGAGTTTTCTTTAATCAAAGAAATAGCCTCTGTCAATTCGGAGAAATTAGTTTTATTTGAAATGAATGCAGCACTAATTAGTTCTGCGGCTGTACCAATATTCTTAGATGTAGACCAATCATTAATAATTCTGTTAATATTAATGTCTAAACTGTTGGGATGATGTAACCCAAGTTCACCAATTTGTAAAGTCCTTTTATAATCACGCCAATTGGGAATTACTCTTCTTTTCTTTATTTCGTAAATGATTGCCATTTATTTAAATTGATATGTTGCCCTTCTAGCAAGAAGGTCAAATTTTGAAACAACTCTATGAAAGTCATATTGATTGCCTATTTGTGCAATGGCTTTGGGATGACCTCTCTTTTCTGGATTAGGAAAGCAACAATATTCTAAAACTTCAGCAAGTTCGTTGGCCAATTCTTGGTTACTAAATGAGCCTTTAAACTCTTTAAGAGCCTTATAAAAAGCATCAATTAGATAGTCTTTTACATCAAGATAACTACCTCTCCACACACCCCAACGAAATTGCCTATCTAAATTCTTACCAATTAATGCTGTCATATTAGTTCCTAAGAAATAATATGTAACTAAACTTCCGAACAAATACATATCTGTTGCTCTAATTCTTTTATCCCAATCAGGTGCGACAAAGGGGTATAAATATTCAGGAGGTGCATATGTGAATTCACCCGGAAAATCTTTTCCATTATCATGAGGTGCTACAATGTCTGCACATAATGAGCGTCCAAGGTCTCCAACTTTTGACACAAAACCTTTTTCATACAAAAGAACATTAGAAGGCTTCAGGTCTTGATGGCCAATTTTTATTCCATGTAGTTGCTTTAATCCGACTGCAACATCATGTAGTGACTTTAATTTCCATGCTAAATCAATGTCTTTGCTGAAATTCATGTGGGAACGAACATCTCCATCTGCCATTTCAAATATTAGAAAAGGAACATTAGGAATCACAAAACCATCAATAAATTCTTCACCCTCATCAATAATCAAGGAGACTTTTGATAATCTATTGCTCTTACATTTAAGCAAAAGTTCTTTCTCAAATTGGTAGGCTTTTGTCTGTTCGTTTATTATATCAACAACAGATTTACCTTTAAACATTTGAAAAAAAGCGTTGAAGTTCAAGGCTTTTAAAAATGCTTCCTTTTCACCATTATTGACTACATAGCAAACGCTAAAGAATCCACCTGTCGAGCCTGGCTTTGGTTCGATTTTCTTGGTAACTGTCCAACCGTTCTTAAGTTGTTTCCCTTTTAAGGCATTTGCTGCATTATCTTGTAATTGATTCATGTCGTTGTCTTTTTTAATATACTCCTTAACTCCCGTTTACCAAAAGCGCCAAACCAAACCCACATAACTTGTTTTACTGACGATCAAAATCACTTTGTCTCCTGTCACTTCCCCGTACTACCCGCACTATTACACCTTTTTTTGTCAGTGCATCAAAACGCCAAATCGCCTAAGTGTGATTTGCTTGTATATCTCTGTAGTCTTGCTATTTTCATGGCCAAGTAGTTCCGGATTCCACCAGGCACGAAGCGCTTGTTTGATAAGCGCAGGAAAGGAAGTATCATAAGATTCTGAGCGAACGGCCATATGCAGATCGTTTTTCACTTGTATGGGAGATATACAAATTTTCATTCGGGACATGGGTTTAATGCAAAAATAATTGCTTTTTGGCAATATTTGCAAATTATTACGGAAAATATTGTAATGCATATACCGCACGCCATCAAGTTATCCCGACCTGTTGGTACGGGACAAGTTGAACATAACTTTTCCGGCTTTGCGCCCCGCTTTCGGCGAGGTCGTGCCCGAGCTTGGGTCATGTCCTCCAAAACTTGGCGGCGCGAAGTATATTTTGTATTGATCCGATATGAGCCGGTATTTTTCATTTTTGAGCCGGTTTTATTTCTTGATTGTGGTAACGGTGGGCTACCTGTCGTGCCGACGAATGGAGGCATGGTCAGGTAGCTGGTGTATGTGCCCCGCATGAGCATCAAGCCTTACAAAGGCAGGGCTTACGCTTGAGGAAAGCAAGCGTCCCTTACAGCATCTGGCGCGTAACATGCATAATCCGGCGCAAAGTGGACAGCCATAGCCGGTGAAAGTGAACAGCCATAGCCGGTGAAAGTGAACAGTAAACACAGGGTCAAAAGTGATCATTTTTCCGGAGCAAACTGAACACTTTTTTCAGGTTGAATTTGGGATAAAAATCCGGCGCAAAGTGAACGTTTTCCGGCGCAAAGTGGACACTGGTTCGGAACGATGTTGGCTTTATTCCGGCGCAAAGTGGACACTTGATACCTGGTTATTTGGTTCAGCATAGTGTTTGATCATATAGGTTCATGTACGTTCGTAAAAAACGAACTACATGGCAAATCAAGCGCTAAGCATGATAAAACTCAGGACACTTATCCGGTATAAACAGGAAGGTCGCAAACACCAATTCATCGGGCAGTCGCTGGGGCTATCCCGGACCACGGTGGTCAAATACGTTCAGTATTTAGAGGGGAGCGGTCTGGATTGGGCGGCGCTGTCCAAGCTGGATGACCACAGTTTACTGACGCTTTGTCGAAGCGGTCATACCGATAAGGCAGATGACCGTTGGGCCAGGTTATGCCAGTTATTGCCGCACTACGAAAAAGAATTGCAGCGTCCGCATGTTACGCGCCAGACGCTGCTGGAAGAATACCGGCAAGCCTATCCGGAGGGTTACGGCAAAACCCAATTCTTCCAGTATTTGCGTGAGCACCTTCGGCTTGGGCAGGCGTATCAGCCCATCGAACACAAAGCCGGCGAGAAGTTGTTTGTAGACTATGCCGGAGATCATCTGTATTTGACCGACCGGGACACAGGCGAACAAACAAAAGTCGAGGTGTTTGTTGCCAGCCTGGGCTGCTCGGGTTTAATTTACGCCGAGGCCAGTATGGGACAAACCCTGGCGGAATTCAGTCTGAGCGTATGCCATGCATTTGAATACATCGGCGGGGTAACGGCCTGCCTGGTTCCGGATAATCTCAAGAGCGCTGTTCATGGCCATTAAGTTAAGAAAAAAATGCGTATCTTACCCCAAAAGAGGCATATGTATGCACCGTTACGATGGGCCATTGGCGATCTGAGGAAATTCTTCGTATTGGACATTGTCAAACGAGGTCTGTACCTGCTCAACCCTGAACGTGATTTCACCCGCAACCGTAAGCTTTCCTTCCGCCGCACCGCCGCTTTGGTGCTTGGCCTTTTAAAAAAAGCCTTGCCATAGAGCTATTCGACTTTTTCTCTTTTCTCAAAGCGAAACCTCCTTCCAAAAGCGCATTTGTGCAAAGGAGAAAATTGATCAAGCCGGATTTTTTCCGGGATTTTTTCCTCCATACCACCCAGGCTTTTTACCATAGGTTCCCTGTAAAAACCTGGCGCCGCTTTCGCCTGTTGGCCGTAGATGGCACCGGCCTGCGTTTACCCGACGAATCCTGGCTGGGTGAGGCCCTGGGCTGGCATGAAAACCAGCATGGGCACGTACCTTCTGTGCGCTGGCTGATCACTTTTGACCTGCTCAACCAAATCATTATCAAGGTCCAACTGCATCCCCGACGCCAAGGCGAGATCACAGTGGCTATGCCTCTCATTAAAGATATGCCTGCCAACACCCTGGCCATTGATGACCGAGGTTTTGCAGGATTTGCTATCCCATTCCTCCATCGCTTTTATGGCACTCACTGCATTATCCGGCTCAAAATTGACTTCAATCCCACCGTCGTGGATTTTGTGCAAAGCAACGAGGCAGAACGCATCATTACGCCTCGTTTGACCCACAGGGCATTAAGCGCCGTGTGTAAGCTTGGTCTTGAGCCATCGCGCAATGAAGTTATCCCGCTAAGACTCATTCGGGTTGACCTGCCCAGCGGTGAAGTCGAAGTATTACTCACCACCTTGATGCACCGACAACATTTCCATCACCGCCACTTCGCCGACCTGTACAACAAACGATGGGGAGTGGAAACCTCTATCCTGGTGCTCAATAGCTTCTTTCAAGCTGCTGTTTTTTTTTCCTACACCCTCACCGGAATCCAGCAAGAGCTTTGGGCGCTTTTCGCCATGTACAACCTCCAAAGCATCCTAATAGCCTCAAAGCAAAAAGCCCTGCAACGCATCAACCAACGACGAAAGTTTGATTATCAGATCAATAGAAACGTAACCGTTGGCATCATCAAGAGATACGTCCCTCTTCTATTTCTCGACGAGATCAAAGCCTGGTATGCCAAAATCCACTGCTTACTTGACGACCTGATCCGCCACCTTGAACCCATAAGACCCCGCCCAAGCAGAGTACGCAAAAGGAAATTCTTGCGGGGCACAGAACGGCATATTTATGAACCTAATTATAAATCAACGCTTTAGCACCCCTGAAATTTTTTCCTTCCTCTTACCTGCTTTCCAGCCGGGCGGGGGAGAATTGTCCCTAAGTTAATCCTTTGGTCTCATTTGTCAAAGTCATTCATGCCTACTGCTGCTTTTTAAGCTTTTTTGCCCGCTTTCGGGCTTAACTTAATGGGGGTGATGCGGAGTTAGCGGCTTTTCTTTTTTACACCGCCTGCCTGGTTATTCAAGTGATTTTTGACTATCGTTGCGTTCCTTTTATTCCGTGATGCTTGGCTCTCGTAGCGCTCGTTTTTTCTATGCTGCTCGTATATAGCGTTTGATATTTTCCTGGTTGTTCAAATTTATATTTTTTCAATGATGTATCAAAGTTCCGCCTGGCTATTTTTTCCATCAGCTTCTCCCACTGCTACTTTGCTTCTCTCTTTTTCCTTTAAAGACTACTACTACAGAGTACGCCAAACTATCGTTGTACCATGCCCCCCCGCTTTCAGCGGGGCAAGCTGGATACGAGGTCCGTACGTCCAGCCTGTCCCGATGACATTGGGAGTGGCCCCGCCATGCGGGATAAATCGTGAGAGGGCTGGGGTGGGCTTAGGGTTCACCGCTCCCTACTCGATTGTAGGCAAGTTTTTTTCTTTATTAAGTTTTCAAATTTCTTACAGGTTACTGATTTCCTGCTACTTCAAGTTGCCCCAATATATTTTTTACTTTGATCTTTCTTGAGCGATAAATTTTACCAGCCGTGGAGGATAACTCAAATCGAACTTTTGAACTTAGCATTTCCTCGTTGTTAAATAATTGTGTCATTAAGTCTAAAGTATTGATTTCATCTTGATACTGTTGTCCAGGTTCCAGTTTTAAAGGAAATTCACCACTTTTATGAACAGTACTAACCTTATTCTGTCCATTAATTGGCTTTGATATTTTCAAGTAGGGTTTCTTAATGTAAACTGGATTATTTGACCGATTGGTAACGGTACAAGTGAGCACGGGTGGCATAAAGTGAAGATTTGCTCCTCTTGGGATGAATCTGTGAGAAAAGCCAATTTCTAAATGGATCTTTTCTAATCTTTTTTTAATTTTCAAATATATTGGCTTCAACACGAAATTAAGCATAAAGGTAAAAGTAGCGATAGTAGCCGCCCAAGCAGCTAATTTGATTTTATCGTCTGGATTCGAAAACAGACTTAAATACCATTCCCAGAAATCATTTAACCTCTCCAATCTAATGAATTTTATATTTCGAATTGCCTAGAACGACAGTCTGTGCAAAAACCTCTGCCTACACCGGCCATACCCCCTGATAAGCGCCCAGCTTCATACGGCGGGGCCCCGGCAGGTAGGCTCCAAGGCTTTGTTTATCCGACATTATGAGCCACCATAGCGCCGCACAGAGCGAAAATATGAAAAAGCCGATGTTTTTTAACCAATCCGGATTCAAATTCCGGGTTTTCCGATTACCCAACCTATCCACGAACAAGTCTATGACGCGGACAAAGGCATCTTCGGCTATGGCTTCATCTAGCAGGGCAACAGATAGCTCTGTTCTCTGTGAGCCGTGTTTTTCGGGTCTCATATAATCGTCGTTTTCAGAATCTCAATTTATGCATTTTTCAGCTTGGGGGCAAGGGTTCAGGGATGTTTTTGCACAGTCTGACAGTTGCTTTCCCGTCTGCCGCTGCGGTAGCGAGCGGTAGGCGGGAAAGCCATAGTTAGGTGTCACTTTTCTTTTCGAGTTTGTCGAAAGTTATTGAAGAAACTTATCACTTCATCCATATCGCTTTTGTAGTAATTCATCTAATTTTTTTTCAATTTAAATCAATTAATTACAACCCGTTCACCGGGCCCGCGCAATCCCGGCAGTAGTAATAAAAACACTGATTGCGCGCGCCGGTGCAGTGAATGTTAGGCTACTACTTACTTTCTTAGCCCAAAGAACGGTTTTCTCGTCTTTGACAATGTAAAAGCTATATACATCCTCGGTGGATCGGATGGCAAAGATGGGGCCATGAATCCCCCAGCTCCCCGTCTCGCACCAATAACGACGAACTGCTGTCTATGAACATTATATACTGCGGGAATCCCCTCCACACGACAAGGCATATCAATGGTCCAGAGTTCCCTGCCTGTATCCTTGTCGTAAACCCTAAACTTAGTTTGTGTGGCCAGAAATATAAGCCCTCCAGCCGTTACCGTTGGCCCCCCCCTGAGGGAAGGGGCCCCAGTGTTCGTGATGCCAAGCTCAGCCAATGCAGCTACATCACCGACGGGCACCTGCCACTTCTTGTTTCCACTATTCATGTCGTATGCCGTCATCGTCATCCACGGCGGTTTGATAGCCCAGCCGATACTACCCGTGAAATAGCCATAGCCTGTTGCGTAACGTGTAGGAGCGTTAGGTTGCCCTTCGCCGCCCGATTGCTGAGGCAGGGGCGGTGCCTGTTCAGGGTTGGCAAGATATGCAATCAGGGCATTATTCTCCGTCTCATCGAGGTCGTGGAATGCAGGCATAATCCCGCGGCCATCGCGCACAATGCTGAGGATCTCCTCGGAGGCGAGCCTTTCCGTCACGTTGAGTAACGAGGGAATCTGCGGGGGCAAGCCCTGCAGGTTCGTGAGGTGGCACTGTCGGCAGTTTTGCGCATAGATGAACTGCCCTTGCTCTATTGGAGGAGCATCTGGATGCGGGACACCCGCCAACTGGCGCTCAAGCTTTAACACCGTTGGGATGTTCTTGGTGAGCACATAGAATGTGCCGGTCGATGGGTCAGCAGCAGTCGAACCCCAATTTGCACCGCCGCTGTTGCCTGGCATCTGCATTGTGGGAGTCGAACTTGGCGGAGTAAACAATCCCTTGTTGGACATAGAATAGACGTAGTTCCTCAGGCTATCGCGCTCAGACTGAGGCAGGTGCGGATTCACGTCGTTTGGAGTGAATTGCTGCACGGCGAATGGCTCCGGCCAACTGACGAAGGGCTGCGTAGGCCAAGCCACTTCGCCTGGGATTTCGGAGTCCGGTACGGGACGTTCCTCAATCGGCCAAAGCGGCTCGCCCGTCACTCGGTTGAAGACATACAGGAAGCCCGTTTTCCCCGCCTGTACTACGATGTCAACCTTCTTCCCTTTGTTACGAACGGTAAGCAGCGTCGGAGTGGCGGCGAGGTCGTAGTCCCAAAGATCATGATGTACCGTCTGAAAATGCCAAAGGCGTTTTCCCGTCCGCGCCTCAAGCGCAACAAGGGAATTTGCGAAAAGGTTAGCGCCAAGCCGATCAGCACCATAAAAATCGTAAGTTGCGGAACCCAGAGGTATGTACAGAATACCTCGCTTCTGGTCCACACTCATCCCGCCCCACACGTTAACACCGCCTGCAGTCTTCCATGCATCTGGGTTCTCCCAAGTGTCGTAACCATATTCGTTAGGATATGGGATAGTGTGGAAGACCCAAACGAGCTTACCAGTGCGGGCGTCAAAGGCCCGAAGGTCTCCAGGTCCGGAGCCGTATGCTTCGCCTGTATTTGAACCGAGGATGATTAGATTCTCGAAGACGATTCCTGGAGAGGAGGGGGTTGCACTGATCTTGTCCGGATCACGATCAATTCCCTGTCGTAAGTCAACGCTGCCGTTTGCTCCAAATGATGGCACGCTTTGCCCGTTTCTTGCATCAATAGCATACAATGTATTCTTTCGAGCGACGAAGATGCGGCGGTCCTTGCGGTTCTTACTCTCCCAATACAGAAGCCCGCGATCTAACTGATAGGTTGCTCCTTTGAATGGATATATCCATAGCTCTCTGCCAGTAGCCGCATCGAGGGCTACGACTCCTCCTTGTCGTCCAACTACGTACATCGTGCCATCAATGACTAGTGGCGTCATTCCCGCCGCGTTGTTATCACCAATGGTGTAAGTCCATGCTATCTGCAATTTTTTAATATTTGAGCGGTTGATTTTCGTCAACGCCGAATAGTGGGACGCCCCAGCGTCACCCTCGTAAACAGCCCAATCTGAATGCGCGGCCTGAGCCATGCACAATGACGTTGGCAGATAGAGGCTTCCCACTAATACTGCTCTCAACCCAATAACGACGATCCAGCGCCACATTGAATTTAGATAGTAAAATTCAACCTCTGGAAATTGCTGTTGGCTAGATTCTATTTGGTCAATCATAATTTGCGAACCTCCTTATGTACAACAACAATAAGTTTAACGGGGCATGGACGACGTGCCACCTTCCGCTTGCCATTTCCTGGAACTTAGGCGGCATGACCGACCATGCGGAGTTAGCGGCTTTCTGTTTTGATACCGCCTGCCAAGTTATTCAAGTGACTTTTGACTATCGTTGCGCTCCTTTTATTCCGCGATGCTTGGCTCTCTAATAGTTCGTTTTTTCTATGCTGCTCGTATATAGCGTTTGATATTTTCCTAATTGCTCAAATTTATATTTTTTCAGTGATGTATCAAAGTTCCACCTGGCTATTTTTTCCATCAGCTTATCCCGCTGCTACTTTGCTTCTCTCTTTTTCCTTTAAAGACTATTACCACCAAGTACGACAACACATCGTTGTTGCCCAGTACGAGACCCGTACAATGGGTGGCCCCGCTATGCAGGATAAATTGTAAGAGGGAAGGCTGGGTGGGCTTAGGGCTCACCTCTCCCTACTCGAATATGAGCTTTTTTATCCATACAGTTAAAATGATTTAAGTTGATCTATATCCTCGTCGGTTAGGGTAATCAATTTCAGAATTTTTTCATCCTTTAGCACTTGCCCGATTTCTATCTTTGATTCAGAAATAACCCTTCGGATTGCATTTATTTCTAACAAACAATTTAAATAATCTTCTTCACTCATAAAAGGCCATTTATACTTTTTCAGGATATTGTGTACAAGGAAATTCCTCTTTTCCCTAGCTCGATCAATTGCTAACGATATTTTCTCATTCCCTAACTCTTTTTTCAATTTATCGGATAACCATCCTAATGTTTTAGAAGTATGATTTTCCATTAAATTATCATAGTCAAGTTTAGTGTCATTTTGTGCCAATATAGAAGATAAGAAAAAAGAGATTGCTACCTCAAAAGATTGAGATTCAGATAACGCAGCACCAACTAGAGTTAAAAGAGCAATATCTTTTTCATTCCAGTTTAGGATGATATTTTGATCTCCAATTATTGCAATGAAACTGTTCTGATTCTTCATTTTTTAATTACTCACAACGTTTGTACTCATGCCACCATGTCGGGAGTGCACTCAATCTGGTTGTACTCCCGCCACTGTATGGCGTGTATTTCGGAAATGTGCTTTGATCGTTCATCACAAAATACGCCATATTGTCAAAATTCCAAATCACCTAATGGGCTTTTAATCCTGTCCATTCCCTTATGTGTGAAGTGAATGTAAATCACCGTTGTCTTGCCGCTTTCATGACCAAATAAAGCTTGTATGTAGCTTATGAATATGCGACGCTGTCCAGGTTGCAGGTCTGCAATCCTTAAATGGCATAGGGTGAACAAGTAAAAAAGAGGAAGAGAGCCCATGCTCCCTCCCTCTCTCCCTCCCCCACTCTCCCCCTCCTTCCAGGCTATATCCTAAGACTATACCCCAACTGCCCATAAAACGGGACAGTCGGCGTAGAGGAAAAGTCCTGCGACAGCACTTTCCCGGCGCGGAGGTAAATGTCGGATTTGCGGAAGGATACCCCGGTCTGGAGGCCGTAAAAGAAATTGCCACCCGTGGACGGCTCGTACCAGCCGTCTTTTACGCCCGGGAAATTCTCTTTGTAGTCGTCGGAATGCCGGAAGTGCGATACGATGGCTTTGTCGAAGCGGGCTTCACCGGCTATATACCAATGCGGACGGTAATAACCCAGGGCGCCGCCAATTTCACAACCGAAATTCTCAATGCGCGCAAAGTTGTTTTCGTAGCGGCGGAATAAGCCGCTGACATGGGTAGAAAACTGTACGTTGTTGTACTCAAACCACCTGATCTGGGCGCCCAGATTCGTTTTGAAGTCGTCGGCGAAATCCTCGCCGGAGGGTATTGAAATATTGGCGGTCAATACCACCGGCAGGGGGCTGTTGCCAATTTTGTATCCGTAGCCGATGCCGATGATGGCGCCGTGTTCTATGCCGATGGAGGCGCTGATAATGTGCCTGTAGTCTTGCTGGGGGCTTCCCCAATTGAGCGTTTGCGCTTGGGCGCTAATAGCGAACAGGATGATGGTTATGGATGAAAGAATCGATTTCATTACTACAAGGATTGAAAATAGGTTAATAATGCGGGTTTTGTCACTTGGGTCCATACGTCGTTGACGGTGTACATTTCGGAGTGTCCGATGTCCGTTATTTCGAATAACTGCACCTGGTTAAAGGCAGCGCTGATCCGCTGCGCCCAGGACAGTTGATAGGCGACATTTTTTTCGGTGTAGATGAACAAAACCGGGGCCTCGAATTGCTCCAGGCCGATGCGGAAGTCCGGTTCGTAGTCAAACCCCGCTTTAAACAAGCTGGCGTTGCACACGGCGCCGCTGCGCCAGAACAAATTGGGGGCGCGCACGCCTTCGCCGGTGATCTCGTTTTTGGAAGAATTCAGGGCTGCCTTGTAATCCAGTATCTCATGGTCGTTTTCATCACCGGTCAGGAACTGGTCGAGGTAGGTAACGTCGTTGAGGGCCTCGCCCCACAAGCTGAACGACCTCGATCTTTTGACGTAATCGACTACGTCGTCCCATTTTAGCCCACCCGGCTCGGACACTACCAGGCCGTCCACTTCGTTGGGGTATCTACCCGCGTAAGCTGCGGATAACATTCCGCCCCAGGAATCGCCAATTAGCATAACTTTCTGATTGCTGCGGGTGCGGTAATGGGCTATCACGCCCCGCAGGTCCTCGAAAAAAAGGGAGACCGCGTCTTCTCCCAGCGATTCATAGTAATCGGCATCAAATCGCTCGGAAAGCCCCGATCCGCGCTGGTCGTAAAAGACGACCCGGTAGCCGGCCAACGCCAGGTCTTTGATGTTTAACAGCGACCGATAGTCGGAGCCCGGCCCGCCGTGTACCACCACCACCAGGGTGCTGTCGGGGTGCCCGAAGGCTTCGGAGTGCAGGGTGGCGTCGCCAACGGTAATAGCGGGCAATGACGGATCTTCCACAACGGTCAACGGAACGAGGTTGCCGGGTTCATTGATGAATTTCTCTTTTGTGCAGGAAGCCAACGCACCGGAGACGAGAAATACCAAAAGCCAATTTTTCGGTTTCATAATTCAACAGTTTAGTGATTTTGAGGCAAAGTTGCAGCGGCAGCGGCCTCAAATCGACTCATCGTGAAGGATGAAACCTGTTGAATGGGAATTTTTTTAACCGCAGATTTACGCAGAGGTACACAGAGGTAACGCAGAGTCCTCGTACCTCTGTGAAACCTCTGCGTAACTCTGCGTCCTCTGTGGTAAATTAAAAAACGTTATGCCTCAATCCTCCCCTTCAAATACGCCGTCGGCGCGTGGCCGGTAAAATTCCGGAAGTTGCGGTTGAAAGATGCTTTGGAGTTGAAGCCGCAGTCGAAGGCCAGGGCTAGCAGGGTAAATTGTTGATTGGCGGGATCGTCAGCTTGGCGGAGGAATTCTTCTATGCGCCAGGCATTGATAAAGTCGTAGAAATTCTTGTCGGCCTTAGCATTGATGACTTGGGAGAGATGGTTGGGGTGGATATTCATCAGTTTGGCCAGCTCGCCCAGGGTGAGTTCGGGTTCCAGGTAGGGTTTTTCGCGCTGCATCAATTGCACCAATTGCTCGTACAAGTCGGCGGCCATCTCATCGTTGAGTGACGAGCGTTGGTATTTGGCGGCAGCTTCCATAGTCGGCACTTCGGGCAGGACGGGGGCTTCCTGTTCCTCCGGCGCCTGTTGCAGCGCCAACCGGGCATGGCCGAAAATATCGGCCTGCTGAATGCCGAAATAGCCCAGCAATATCACAAATATCGAGGTTGCGGCGTAGATAAATCGATCTTCGCTAATAAACCATACCACGATCCAGATGATTCCAATGCCGATAAGCAGGTACAGCAGCCAGTTGAATTGTATGCGCTCCGTATTGGAAAATTCGTTTTTCAGGTTTTTGCGGTAGTGGATCAGCATGCGCAGGGTGACAGGGATATACACCAAACCGGAGAGATAAATCCCCGCGAGGTTAATCATCAGTTGCGTTTCGTAACCTTTGCCCTGCTGCCTGAAAACTTCTACCCTTTCCGGTTGCGGCATTAAAAAGAAACTGCCGAATAACACCACAAAAGAAAACATGACGGGTAAGAAGTGGAGCAAGTCTATTTTTCGAAAATTTATATTCCGGATGCTGTATTTGGTGTAAAGAAAAAGAAAGGGGCCCTGCATTAACGGCAGTGGCATGCCGATCACTGTCAGTGTGGGATTATCAACATGCGCTCCGCTATACACCAAACTATACCCAAAAAGGACGTATCCCATGCTGGCCAGCCACAATGCCAGGAGATAGTCGTGCGTGACCCGGCCCCGTTTTGTCAGCAGCACAACCGACAAAAACCAGGCGATGATGTTACCGGAGAGGAGGAGGGTTTCCATTGGAAAATGGTTTAGGCTTATATTCAAACTTGCTGAATAGCATCATTTAACGCCTTCAATCGTATCCTTATAAACATTCACCAATTTATGTGATTCGCTCATTTTAATTACATCTTCCCAACAAGAATTGATCAATCTGTGAAATTCTTTCATGCTCACATTTCCAATCTTAATATGTATCACTTTGGGAGGTGGGTCCTTAAATAATATTCGATTAGAAAAATCACTATCCTTTGAAATGATAGTCAAACCATTTTCTTTCGCATATTCCCAAATTAGTTTATCTTTTGCCAATGGGTTAATATCCATCTGATGAATATATTCGGATGTGTTCCATAATGCAAAATAATAGGGAAGATTTACGTCTATTAAATACTTGGCCATTGGGTTAAGCAGCTATTTCTCTGATCTTATAGTTTTTATTCATTAGTTCTATAGCAAATTGTTGACAGGCCTTTATATCTTCTTTTTCTAAGACTGGATATTGCTCCAGTATTTCATCCTCTGAGGTTCCATTAAATAAGAATTCCAATACTGTTTGTACCGTAATTCTCATGCCGCGAATTGTTGGTTTCCCATTGCACAACTCGTCATCTATCGTTATTCGATCGAATATATATTCCATACCAATTAGTTTTATGTTAACACATGCAAGTTACAAATTCTCATATACAGGTGCTCAAAATTTTTCAAAGCACCTTCAAAACTTGTGCTGAAGGCCTAATTTAACCGCCCTTCCCCTCGCAGCACTCTTGCGCGCCGCCTCCAGTATTTCCATCACCAACAGGTTGTTTTCCAGTGAAGAGAGGTCGTATGGAGATAGGGTGATTTCGTTGTTGATCACCGCTGCCAGCAAGGCGAAGGGGTCGTCGAGGGGGGCGGGCCTTTCTTGCAACTTGTAGGTTTTTTCCTGGAAGCCGTCGTAGCCCTCCGCTACGCGCAGGCGCAGGTCGTGGCGGTTGTCGGCGTAAATGGCGCCCGTGAGTCCGTAGATTTCCATGTCTTTTCTGCCGATCGGCCAATTCCAGGAGGCCTGGATGATGATGGAGGCATCGTCGTACGACAGGACGATGGTGGCTTCGTCGTCTACTTGGGGGTTGTTTTCCGGCTGTAGCTGCTGGGTGACGGCGGTTACGGTGTGGGGCCGCTTGCCGTCTAAAAGCCAGGTAGCCAGGTTGGCGCCGTAGCAACCGAAATCGGTTATGGCGCCGCCGCCGTTTTGGACCGGGTCGGTGAGCCAATCCAAAAACTCGCTATTTACGCCGATTTTTTTGGGGCCCCGGTGCCCATCGCGTATGACTGCTTTGCG
>JAEUUQ010000253.1 GCA_016787505.1 Saprospiraceae bacterium
CCACGATATAGCGCAATGGGTGGACAAAGAAGCCAACCCGCTCTTGCACAAAGAAGGCGCCGTATTGCTCCTCTACGGTCGCGAACCGGAGCGGGTAGCCTTTATTAACCGCGTCAAATACGCCGCCTGGAGCCTGGTCAGTCTGATCGTGCAAAATGGCTGGCGCGTATCGGCCACCGAACGCCCCCTCGAAGGCGGCATAGCCGGATTACGCCTCAACGGCCGGGCCGACCTGGTACTCGAAAGAGAAGGCGAAATAGCAGTCGTCGACCTCAAATGGTCGGGCGCCCAGCACCGCCAGGAACTTATCCGCAACGAAGAAGACCTCCAACTCGTATTATACGCCCGCCTGCTGAGTAATGACGATTCCTGGGCCCATACCGCCTATTTTATTATGGAAAGCGGCAAACTCATTGCCCGCAACGAACTGGCTTTCAAAGAGGCTATTGCGGTGGCGCCTCAGGTAGCGCACACAGAAGTCAATCAACGCATCCTGGAACGGCTGGAAGCTACTTATGCCTGGCGCTTGTCGCAAATTAAAGAAGGAATGGTTGAAGTGCGCTGCGAACAAACCCTGCCACACCTCGAAGACCACTATGGCGATGCTTTGTTGCCCCTCCTGGAGATGAAAACCGAAGATGCCCGCTATGACGACTATCGAACGCTGATCAACCTGGCCGAATAACCCCGATTTCGGATTTCGGATTGCGGATTGCGGATTGCGGATTGAACGAGGATAAATCCGAAATCGAAAATCCGAATTCCGAAATCGAAAATTGCCCGGCTCAGACCTGTTTTTTTCCCGTTCGGCATATATTTTTTCGCAATGGCGATGTTTCTTTAGAAGATTGCATAGTCGAATTGGCAAATTTTACAAAGTATGAAGCCTGGAACAAAATACCTCTTCGTTATTGGCGCTTGTATGTTAGTGAGTTATGTGCAGGCCCAAAGCCGGTATATAACTTCGCGGGGCGAGATAAGTTTTACCTCTGAAGCTCCCCTGGAAGTGATCAAAGCCCAATCAAAAGAACTAAGGGGCGCCATCGACGCCGACAAAAAAACATTTGCCTTCACCGTACCCGTCAAATCGTTTGAGGGCTTCAACAGCCCTTTGCAGCGCGAGCATTTCAACGAAAATTATATGGAAAGCACGTTATACGACAAGGCTACATTTAACGGCAAAATCATCGAACAAATTGACTTTACTAAAGACGGTGAATACGAAGTGCGCGCCAAGGGCAAATTAAATGTACACGGTATCGAACAAGAACGCATTATCAAAGCGGCCATCTCTACTAAAAGTGGAAAACTCACCGTGCGCGCTAATTTTACAGTACTTCTCGAAGAACACGGCATTGCAATCCCCAAAATTGTGTATCAGAAAATAGCCGACGAAATTCAGTTGAAAGTAGAGGCCGTTTTCTCAATGCAGGGACGTTGAAAAGGCTTTTTACCATATGTATCCTGTCGCTTGGGATGGCGCTACACGCACAAACGCCCCGTTTCAACCACCATCCAATGGGCGGCGAATGGGGAGATACCCGCGTCAAGAAGGTATATCAGGCAGAATCCGGTTTGCTTTGGTTTGGGGCTGACAGGGGGTTATTCCAATACGATGGCCGCAATTTTATCTTCCGGTCTTCAGGCGATTCTGTTCAGCGGGCAGCCACTGCTATTTACGAAGATCGACAGGGTACCCTCTGGGTCGGTTATGAAGATGGGGCGGTTTTTACCAAATCTAACACTGGTGAATTAAGCCTTTGGAGCCCTCCGGAAGGGCTGCCAAAAGTAGCCATTACCGGTATTCTCGAAGACGGTAACGGTGTGTTGTGGCTGTCTACTTACGGCGAAGGCCTTTATTACTTCCAGCATAAACGGCTTTACAATCTTAATACCGACGATGGACTGTTGGGCGACGATATTTATGCTTTCGTCAAAGATAAAAACGGCAGGCTTTGGGCCGCTACGGATGGGGGTATAAGTATTTGCGCTTTGCGCGAAGGCAAAAAATCGGTTTATAATCTAACCCGTGCACAGGGATTACCCGACGATATCGTGCGTGCCATTTTGCCCGACGAAAGGGGCAATTGCTGGATCGGGACTTATGATAAGGGTTTTTGTTATTTTAATACCAAAACCTGGAAATTTGAATACCCCTATACGGAGTGGACGTTTGGTGTAATCAACAGTTTTGAATTGTTTGAAGGTCGGGAATTGTGGATAGGCGCCGACGGACAGGGCTTATTCCGCTTTGACCTGCTTACCAAAAAACTTAAACGACTGGCTTGTTCTGATAAATCCCTCGCTTCCAAAGTGTTCGACCTGCATAAAGATGTCGAAGGCAATATTTGGGTGTTGAACAATATTGACGGCATTTGCTCGGCCAACCGGCAGTTTGAGTTTATCCCGGGCCGGCTCGATAATATCCAGGCCGTCCTGGCCGATTCCAGAAACCGGCTATGGGTGGGTACGCAGGACGGTTTGTTTCGCTACCAACCCGAGGGCAACGGCGCCTACGTTCCTCAATTGGCTCATCTATCCCTCAATGTGTTGAGTCTTTATGAAGATAATTTTCAAAACCTGTGGATCGGCACCTTTGGCAGCGGTGTATATTGCTATCAACCTGCAACCGGCCGCCTGCGGCATTTCACAGAACAAGACGGCCTTACCAACGGTAGCGTATTGTCCATAGACGGCTACAATGAACGCCTTTGGATGGCTACGTTGGGCGGTGTTACCGAGTTTACTTTACAGGGCGATCCCCTGCTCGCCACCGCCGGCCCCGCCCATCGCAATTTTAATCAGGAGAATGGGTTGGGGACTAATTTTATATACAAAGTTTTCGTCGATAGCAAAGGGCGCACCTGGTTTGGCGCCGACGGCAGGGGTATCAGCGTGTTGGAGGAAGGACGCCTCACCAATTATGCCAAAGCCGGCGATGTGCCCCTGAGCGCGGTTTATGCTATCACCGAAGACAAACGCGGCCATATTTGGTTCAGCACAGCCAAACAGGGCATTTTTGAATTTGACGGCAAGCGCTTTTACCAACTTACTGTCAAAGAAGGTATCCGGGAACAAGCCATCACCAGCCTGGCCACCGATAAAAAAGGCAATATTCTCATCGTACACCAATCGGGGATTGATCTGCTCGATCCGCTCTCACGGCACCTCATTTATTTTGACGAAGAAGTTGGATTAAATAGCATCGATCCCAATCTCAACGCACTTGCCGCCGACAAAAACGGCAATGTATGGATCGGCGCCCAAAACCAGGTACTCCGCTATACCACCCTGAAAGAAGAACTGAGCATTCACCCCCGCACCATCTTGTATAACGTGTCGGTATTCCTCGAACCGGTAAATATTTTGTTGCAGAACGAATTTGCATACAACCAAAATAACTTCATTTTTGAATTTATCGGCCTTTGGTATACCGACCCCAAAACGGTGAAGTACCGCTATAAGCTGGAAGGATTTAATCCCGACTGGATTATTTCTGGAGATCCCAGGGCTACGTATTCTAATCTACCTCCCGGACAATACACTTTCATTGTGTCGGCTACCGAAAACGAAGCTTTCGACCAGGAGCCCGCGGTGAGTTATAGTTTCAGGGTGAAAACACCCCTGTGGAGACGCCCCTGGTTTTTGATCTCCACAGTCTTACTGGTCGGCGGGGTATTATACTGGCTTATGAAACAACGCGAGCACCGCGTACAACGCGAAGCTATTTTGAATAAAGAA
The DNA here is from genome assembly GCA_016787505.1 of Saprospiraceae bacterium. Classification (GTDB taxonomy): domain Bacteria; phylum Bacteroidota; class Bacteroidia; order Chitinophagales; family Saprospiraceae; genus JABWBR01. Next base: position 3,742 of record JAEUUQ010000253.1, read on the forward strand.
AAAATTGAAAGCCAATACGAAGCGCTCAAAAGTCAGATAAATCCGCATTTTTTATTCAACAGTTTCAATACCCTCATCACGATCATCGATGAGGATCCAAAATTAGCAGTAGCGTACGTCGAACAGCTATCCGACTTCTATCGCAGTATCCTTCAATACCGCGAAAAAGAAGTCATACCGCTTAAAGAGGAAATTACCCTGGTGAAAACCTACGCTTTTTTGCTCAATACCCGTTACGGCGATAATTTTCGACTGAACGTGTCTATAAACGGCGAAACGGCCTTCGTAGCGCCGCTTACGCTGCAAATACTGGTAGAAAACGCCGTCAAACACAATATCATCAGCAAAACAAAACCGCTAAACATAAACATCGCGCTTGAAGAAAACGCGTATCTGTCGGTCAGCAATAACCTGCAACCCAAACTCACCCCGGAGCGCTCCACCGGCTTTGGATTGCAAAGCATCAAAGCGCGCTACGCCCTGCTTATCGATAAGCCTGTCAAGGTGGAAGAAGACGGGTTTATTTTTAAGGTTAGTATTCCAATTATTAAAAACGACCAGGCATGAAAGTGCTGATTATTGAAGACGAGGCCGCAGCGGCAAGAAGATTACAGAAACTTATCCAGGATATCGATCCCTCGATTGAAGTGATCGCCCAACTCGATAGCATCGAAGCGACCATGGAATGGCTGGGCGCCAATGAACTCCCCGAGCTGATTTTTATGGATATCCATCTCGCCGACGGCTCCAGTTTTGAGATTTTTCATTATGTGAAAATTGATAAACCGGTCATTTTTACTACTGCCTACGACCAATACGCCATCCAGGCTTTTAAAGTGAATGCAATCGACTATTTGCTGAAACCCATCAAGCAAGCCGAGTTGGAACAAGCTATCCACAAATTCAAACAGTGGAAAAGCAATGCCATTTTTGATTACCAGCAATTGGCAAAAGCTATGCAGCAGGAAAACCAGCCGCGCCGCTTACTCATTAAGCTGGGACAAACAATCAGGGTGGTCAATATGAACGAAGCCGCGTATTTTTATACCGAAAATAAAATCACTTTTGTAGTCACTAAAGAAAGCAAACGCTATCCACTCGATTTTTCGCTCGAAAAAGTAGAGGAATTGGTGGATGAAAAATCGTTTTTCCGCATCAACAGGCAGTTTATTGTGAATATCCAGGCTATCAAGGAAATGTACGCCTATTCCAAATCGCGCGTAAAACTAGAACTCGTCCCTCCCTGCGATCTCGATACGGTGGTCAGCACCGAACGCTCTCCCGTGTTCAAGCGCTGGCTCCAGGGCGGCGTGGAGGCAGAGGAGTAGGCGACTGTGCGACTGTGCGACTGTACGACTGTACGACTGTGCGACTGTACGACTGTACGACTGTACGACTGTACGACTGTACGACTGTGCGACTGTACGACTGTGCGACTGTACGACTGTACGACTGTACGACTGTACTGGACTTTGGACGGTAATCGCCCAAGAGCTACGTCTATATAATGTCCAAAAGAAAAAAGGGGTAAATAGTAAAAAAAGGCAGAAAAGGTTAGTTAATTAAATGTGTGAAAGAAAAAACCAACCAATTCTGCC
>JAEUUQ010000119.1 GCA_016787505.1 Saprospiraceae bacterium
ACAAAAGTAAGCGATCCGAAATCGCGGCCGGCCTGAACCCAGCCGCTCAGTGTCACAGTATTACCTACGTGCGCCATGCGCAATTCTCCACAATTATGTGTGCGGTACATGTTGTTAGATTGGTTGTTTTAAAACAGGCCACAAAAATACGGTATCCCGTCGGTTTGCGGGTGTTTGGAAAGGAAAAAGTTTGAGTGTGAACGCGTGGGAGGGTGAGCGTGTGGGTATAAAATTGTTACCTTGTTACCAAAAAATATGATTAAACGCAGGAACAACCTGCCTTTCGACCCTTTGCACTTTGAGAAACAAGCACAGGAAGGGCAGAAATTCAATATGCGGGAGACCTTTGAGTGGATATACCGGTCAAATCACTGGAGTGCTGTGGAATCCGTATCGGGACAGGGATCTGAGCGGTCTCAGACGGCCGTGCTGGAGGCCGTATTGCCCCCATTGCTGGAACAATTGCAGGTGGCTACCCTTCTCGACGCGCCATGCGGCGACTTTGCCTGGATGCAGCACCTCGATTTACCCATCAAACAGTATATCGGGGCCGACCTCGTGCCCGAGCTGATTGCTAAGCATAAGGCGTTATACGAATCACCGCAACGGTACTTTACAGCGCTTGACGTCAGCAACGACCCACTGCCTGTGGCCGACCTCCTATTGTGCCGCGACTGCCTGGTGCATTTTTCTTTTTCAGATATTTTCAAAACCCTGGATAATATCAAGCGTAGCGGTATTAGCTACATGCTCACTACTACCTTTCCCGATTGTGCCGACAACGAAGACATCGTCACCGGCGACTGGCGAGTCCTCAACCTGGAATTAGCGCCATTTCACTTCCCGCCACCGATTACAATGATCAACGAAAATTGCACTGAGGGCAAAGGGTTATATGCGGATAAGAGTCTGGGGTTGTGGCGAATAGCTGAGCTGTGTTAGTTTGAGGGTGTGGTAGCGTGGGCGCCTAACTCGACCGTATCCCTAACCAAGGCCTCAAAATCTTCCTTCCTGCTGCGGTGGTTCACATTCGCCATTCTGATCACATATTGGCCATCAATCAAAGAATACGAGGGGGCTGCCAGGCCGCGCTCGTGGAGCAACATTAGGATTTCTTTATTGAGGGCGTTGAGGGACTTCACAGACAAGCCGCCGGGATTGTAGCGGTAGCACACGATATTCATGGCAACGGGGGCCATCAACTCCAGTTTGGGTTCTTTTTCGATCAACCCGGCCAGATAAAATGCCTGAGCGATATTCTGGCGGACAAGGCGGGCAAACTTGTCTACACCGTGTTCTTTCAGCGACATCCACACTTTGAGCGCCTTGAAACCCCGCGACAGCTCCATGCCATAGTTGCCGAAAGGATCGGGACCGGCAGCCAGTCCGCGCTCGTGGCTCAGCAGGTAGTTGGGCTGCGAAGCGAAGGCGCTGCGGTGTAAAGCTGAATCTTTTACCAGCACACATCCCACTTCGTAGGGCATACATATCCACTTGTGCAAGTCGAAGGCCACGCTATCGGCCTGCTCGATGGGGGCCAGCCGATCCTGGTATTCGGGCACGAGTTTGGCCAGTGCGCCGAAGGCGCCGTCGACGTGGAACCACAGTTGCTCTTCGCGGCAGACGGCGAGTATATCGGCCAGGGGATCGATGGCGCCGGTGTTAACCGTACCGGCGTTGCCCACTACGCAGAAGGGCGCCATCCCGGCGGCGCGGTCGGCGGCGATCATTTGCTTCAAATGCGCCACATCCATCCGGAAATCGTCGTCCACCCGTACCTGTCGCACAGCTTCGCGACCCAGGCCGATGACCTCGGCAGCCTTTTGCATACAAACGTGCGCTTCCGTAGAGGCGTACAAAACCAGTTGGCCGGGGACGGCCCGCAGCCCTTTTTCCCTTACCCGGGTGTCGTAGGCATTGCGCGCTACGATAAGCGCGGTAAAATTGGCCAAAGTACCGCCGCTCACCAGGATACCACTTGCCGAGGCAGGGTATTGCAGCATTTCCTTACACCAGTCCAGCACCTGTTGCTCTACGTACATCGCGGCGTGGTCGCCGATAGCCACGTTGGGGTTCATGCCGGCGGCCAGCAACTCCGCCAGCATTGCAAACGGCGTACCGCCACCCTGCACCCACGACCAGAAACGGGGGTGGATATTGCCCTTTGGATAGGGCAGGATTTGCGTTTTGAACTCCGCGTATACCTCGCCGGGCGTTTCGGGGCCCGCGGGCAGCGGACTATTGAGCATCTGTTTAGTCGATTCCGGCGTGGGTTGCCACACCGGCCTTTCGCCCACGTGTTGGAGATAATCCATCATATCGTCGATCATCTGGTGGCCGAGGCGGCGCAGGTCGTCCCAGTTGGCGGGGTCGAGGTTTTCTTCGTGTTGGAGGAGGCGGTGGTAGTCGAGCATGGGTTGAATTGCAAGTTTGTTGCAAAGATATACTTCGAGCCCGAACTTGGGTGATGCGCTTAAATCTGGTGGTCTTACCAAATCCGCCAATCATTGGATATATTTTCTAATCGCATTGTCGGGCGTTGGTGATTATCCGTAAGTTTCGGTACTTCAACAGATAGATATTGTTCGAGTTCAGAAATCATTACCTGCCCGTTTTTGTCCAGATCGGCTATCTTTTCGCTTAAACCTCGCAACAGACAATAGGTAAACACCCCATTTTTCCATTTGGCGCCTTCCATAGCAAATTCCGTACCGCCGGCGCTTGAAATGATAGTTGCGCCAGTGCCCCGGCGGAGGTCGACAAACAATTCTTTCATCAATTCAAAGGAATTTTCAAGCCCCAGATGGGGCGAGACCAACGTTGTATTAACAGACCGGAATTTTACCGTTCCTTCCTGAACTTGTTTGTTGCGGATCAAAGCCACCGATTCTTTGTCAATTTCACCAGAATGGCAGGCATCAATCAGGATTAATTTTTGCCTGGCAGGGATGCCATCCAGGAGCATTTCCAGTGTCTCAACCGGAATTCCGCCTTTTTGGGGGTTATTAAAGTCGGTATGAAATCCCGCCAGGTAATAGTCCAAATCCTGGTCTATCAATCCATGACCCGAATAAAAAACAATAACCTGATCATCAACCTGAGATGCCCGCAGTATCGTCTTCAGATTATTGATATTGTCTGTTGTAATTTCCCGGCTTGTAAGGTGTTTACTTACTATTGCTTTGTATACTGATTTTTTACCGGCAATCAGGTTTTGAAAATCACGGGCATCCTTAGCCGGGTAGGTCAGATTGTATTCGGCGTTCTGATAAGCGGAGGCTTCCATTGTGATCAGATATAAAGTAGGAAGTTCACGAGGGCCGTCATAAGTAACGTTAAATGTTTCCCGCAGGGATTCTGCTCCGTATTGATTAATGGCAAAAACCTGTATTTTATTTTGACCCTGAGATAATACGACATCAACAGCTTGGACAATATTTTTTGTGGCTTTATACTTGAGGTCCAATCCCTGCAACCCATAAATAGACACATCGTTTACAAAAACCTGTATACGGTCGAGGTTGGCCTTTTTATCCAAAGCCCGTACTTCAAAATGCAAACGACGGTTGGATGTGATTGTCGACAAAGAAGTGCTTACTACCTTCACCTCTGGAATATGGTTGACTTCTGTCAGCATCGATTCGGAAAATCCCATTTTTTTTAGTCGCTTGTAGTAGGCGTTGCGATAAGCCTGTACCAATTCAGGAGAGGCCGTCCCCAAGTGTTCGAGGACAAGATCAGGGCGGTTGTATTTAAGATCAAACTGCTCGAATGGAAATGAATTTCCTTCTAATTTGAATCCAAGCCCTTGTTTTATCGCGCCGGGGGTGGCCATATAATAGTTTTCAGGAATAGTAATAATAAAATCATTTTCTCCTTTGCCGAAGAAATTGAAAAGGATTTTCTGCTGTTTTATATCATACATAGTAATTCCACCTTCATTATTAGTTAAAGCCAAAAACCTGGAATCAGGGCTAAAAGCCAACGGTTGAAAAGATGACATCAAACTTTGGTTCAATACGGGCAGATTGCCTAATTTTTTTGTCTTTTTGAGCTGAAAATCATATGACAGATAACCGACGCCGTCGAAGATAATAGCATAACTACCGTCAGGGCTTATGAGCGTTCTGGTAAACAGGCCATTGACGTCGATTTTTCCTATCTCTTTCTTTTTATCCATATCATAAAGAAAAAGGCCCATTAATTTTTTAACGATGGCCATTTTTCCATTGGAGGCTATCTTTACTTCCGTAGCAGATGGTATAAAATCTAATCGGGCTTTTGAATTTATATCTAAAACTGCTACGCCATCCTCACCTTTAACAGAAATAATAATTTTTTTACCATCCGGGCTAATATCGTAAAATTCAAGATTATTCCCAAATGTTTCAACCAACTGTCCGTTTGTGGTTCTAAAGATCTTAGTCGTTACTATTTTTCGATCCTGCGTAATGGTTTTAATTGCAAAATGTTTATTGTCAGATGTAAAATATAAATCTACGACTTCGTTATCTATGTTTATTTTTTGAACTACCCCGGTATTTAATTCCTTGATTTTGATTTGAACCGCTGAATTCTCTTGCGCAGCATTTATTGCAAGTACAGATGCGTAGTATTTATTATTGGGAGAAAAAACCCTTCTAGTGCCATACTCCAGCGCCTGGGATTTTGTTATCTTGAAATTTTTCCAGTCCCACAGAAATAATTCACCATAGGCGCCCACAATCAATTGACTGCCATCAGCTGAAAAGAATCCTATGTCGGAGATATAATACTGTTTTGTTGGTTTGAATAATTTAGTGCTTTCTTCACTTGCCAACCTGGTTTCTGTCGATTCTTGTTTGTTAATTTTTCTAAATACCAATTCCATATTTGCATTGTTGTGTACGAGATAGCGACCATCGGGGCTGTATCCAATAGCATTGCCACCTTCGAATTGCTGTACTATTTTTCCCGTTGTCAGATCTACGATGTTAATATTCATTGTCGTGGAAAATGTATTATTGTCGGGGTATGATGTGTACAAAAAATATTTGCTATCTGGGCTAAATCCCCGTGTGTTAATTATTTCTTTCACTGTTTCGGAGGCTTTAAACACCATTTCTTTTTTTCGAAGATCCCAAATTTTCACTTCCCCACTTAATGATATATCAGTCTTTCTGAACATTAAATAATTTCCATTTGGAGAAAACAGCATACTCGCAGATACGTTTTTATCCTCCTGGATGGACAATCTTGTCATGCCGGAAGGTTTTTCCTTGATAATAATCATGCCGGATTCCATGTTATAAGTTGCCACATAGTTTTTTGTGCTCGCCACATTAAATGAATTTGCACTTGTTAATGCCTTGTCAGTATACTCGGATAAATAATTTTCATTTTTATTAATAATTTCAGTTGTTCTAATATCACTTTTAAGTAATTTTTTATCAATTAAATACGATTGAAGATTGATTTTCAATAAAAATAATTTTGCTAATTCCGAATCAAAAGAAGCCTTGATCAAGTGAACATTCAGATAAAATCCTGACTCATCAATATAAATCGAATCTATCCATTCGTTTTTTTGAATAGCATATATTATTTTTGAAGAATTCGTTTTAAGATCGTGGAGCCAAATATTCTTGTCTGGTTTAATTCCACCAAAATTAAAAATATCTGTTTCTGGTTCTTCTCCTTCTTGAGACAGTACTGTAGCGGCATCTGTTGCAATTTCTCCTGCCTTGTTGTTTGGAATAATATCGGTTATATTGACAGCGTTTGAGATACTCCTCAATATATCACCTGCTGTTTTTTTGTTTTTCTTTTTATCTCCCTTCTCCGTATTATTGTTGTTTTGTGTTTCGGTCATTTTTTCTAAATCGGATTGCATAGCTTGCAATTGTTTGTAAAAATCATCAAAAGCATTAAGTCCTCCATTTAAATAATAAGCATTGGAATAAAATATTTTGGAGCTATCTTTACTGAATACAAATTCAGCGACAGCGTTTTTATGAGAGCGTACTATGCGTTCACCTGTTGTAACATTCCAGACGCCATAATTATCGCCGGTTTCTAAAATGTAATGATTGTTAAAAATAAACGAACAATTTTTTTGTAAACTTTCTTTTATTACACTTACCTGGCTGTAGGAGGACAGGTCTAATACAGATGACTCCAATAAACCTGTTGCGCACAAATATTTGCCGTCGGGGCTGAAGAAAAGACTAGACACATCGCCTTTGACGCCGCTTTGTATCTGTAATTCGGGTTTGGTTTGAGCAGAAAGCATACTCCCCACAAGGAAAAACGCAGAAAAAAGGATATGAGTTTTCATAATTTTTGTTTTTGAGAAGTCATATACAGTATATGCTTCAAATAGAAAAAAATTACGGAAAATTTTACAAGGGAGAGCTAATTACAATATATTAACGAAGCGGTATAATGGCCATCCTGTTGTATCTTACGGTATTAAACCATGTTCAATTTATGGAAACGCAAGCTATCACTTCAATACTATGCTTTCCTTCTATAACCGAGCAATGACAAACAATAATAATGAGCATTGATTTTTGTCATTGCTTTTTTTGCAATTAGTTGTATAACTTGGTCTGCTACGCGTTTTATCTTCCGTAAAAAAGAGGGGGTGTTTTATTTTTAACCCTGGCGTGTTTATGGAAAAGGCCAATGAAAATCAACCCTCTGCCGGAAAATTCAGTTTTTCCAGTTCCCCCAATACCCCCTCCCCGGATAAAGGCTCCCACACTATTGCCCTTCAAATACCGCAAATTGCCCTGCCCAAAGGCGGCGGCGCTATAAAAGGCATTGATGAGAAATTTCAGGTAAATGCTGCGAATGGCACGGCTTCGCTGAGTCTGGCGCTGCCGTTTTCGGTGGGGGGGAATGGGTTTATGCCGGAGATTGTGCTGGGGTATAACTCGGGGGTGGGAAATGGGGTGTTTGGGCTTGGCTGGGAACTCGGGTTTCCTTTGATTAAGGGTACGACAGCCAACCGGTTGTCACATTATCGCCCCCTCACATTTCTCGCAAAATCAGGATTATTTACGATTATGTTTGAAAACTGGCCGTTGTACAGACGTGCATCCAAATCGTGCAAAACGAAAAGCAAAGTGAAGCTCCTTTTTGTAAACTCTTTCGTTCCCTTCTTAATCTTTAATCGCTTATGAACAAGATAATGTTTTGCCGCCTCACGCTTATAGCCTTTATATTCATACTAGGCTGCGGTGGTTGCCCAACGGCTATTTTGACAAGTATCCAGCCATCTGAGGGCATTCCACGCCAGATATTGGCTGTTGAGGGAAATGACTTAGACTTTGCCTCTGTTATATGGGATGCTGGTTTGGTTACAGAGGCTAGTGCTTTGAGCACTTTTTTATCCGCCCGATACTTTCAGATTCCTCCAACTTCTTCCGTTGGGAATCACCCTGTGAGACTATCTAGAGGCGGAAACTTGTCGGCCAATACTATAGACGTTACGGTTAATGAAATGCAGGGCGTTTGGCCCGCACCCCGTATTGAAGATGTCGGCTTGTCAAAAATAAATGCTGATGGAGAAAGGTCAGCCGATGTTTGGCTTACAGTTTCAGTAGCTAATGTAGACCCAGACGCGACGGTTTCAGTGAACGGCACAAATCAACCCAGCTTGTTCGTCTCTGCCATTACCCATGACAAGTTCAACACCTTTGATGCTTCTACGTTCGCATACCCGGTGTATCATTACGGACTCCTGTTAGTTCTGGCAGGAACCCAAAATCTCGGTAGTACCCTTGACATTGTTGTAACGAATAAGGATGGCCAGACAGGTACGTTCGCGTACCCATTGGTAGGTGATATCGATGAAATCGACAGCGATAATGACGGGTTGCTCGACAGCTGGGAAGTCGACGGATACCCGATACCGGGAGGAGGTGGTGTCATTGACCTTGCGGCGATGGGCTGCAACCCCAAGCGGAAAGATATTTTGGTGGAGGTTGATTGGATTGCAGCTGCCGAGCCGAACAACACAATCTGGGCTATTATCGAGGATGCATTTGATACGGCGCCCGTGCTGAATCCTGACGGCTCCCAAGGCATATCCATTCACATTGATCGGGGGCAAGGCGCTCCATTTAACCAAGGTGGGACGGTATTGGCCGATCATACTTTAATGGATTTCGGTCCGAATGCAACACCCGGATATGTTGATTTTTTCACTTACAAAGGCGATGCAGCAAATTTTGCCACAGCAAGAAAGGATATTTTTCACTATTGCATCTTTGGCAGAGCAATGCCCGGTGGCTATTCAGGAAGAGGAGAAATATGGGGTAATGATTTTATCGTAACCTTTGCAACATCTATTGTATGGGGTACGGATATCGCCGAAGTCGGCACCTTCATCCACGAACTCGGCCACAACTTAAGTTTGCGACATGGCGGCATCGACAACGGCGCTGTAGATGCAAACCTGACGAATAAGCCCAATCATGAATCTACAATGAATTATCGATACCAGATGGCCGGCGTATCGACCGATTGCGATTTTACATCCGAGAACATACATACGTATTCCATGGGTATGTTCAAAACTGTCGACGAAGCATCTGTAAATGAGAACATCGGAATTTGCGACAACACCTCACTTGATATGAACGGCAGTGGTACCATTACCAATGAAAGGATGGATGTCAACCTTAACCGCACTAACACGGATATTCATGTAAACTACAACGACTGGGGCAACCTTAAGCTCAATTTCCGGCTTCCGGGCTCCCGCTGGAATAACAATTAATTCACCATTGCAAACTTTTCAAGTTATGAAAATAATAAAAATCGGGGCCTTGGGGCTTTCCATTTTCATCCTGGCGGGCAGTTTCTTAGCCTGTCAGCAACAGCAAACCGTGGTGGACGAAAAATTGAAAGACGTTAAAGCCGGTCCGCCACTGCAACACGTTCAGAATGTTGCCATTGCTTTCGACTCCATTCCTTCCGTAAAGCCTCTTCAAAAAAACGGAATGGTCGCCATTAGTATTTTGGAAGACAACCGGATTTTTCAAGGGGAGTTGCCCCGGATAGCTGGACGAATAGAATTAAAAGAGAATACGCTCCATTTTGCTCCCGTGTCTGGCAAGCCGCTTGATATCAGGCTTGATTTGCCTAATGGACTGGCAATGGGTAAAATAGATCCCACAGAAGCCTATATGGAGTTACGCGATCTTTCCGACCTGGAAGGGGCAGATCAATTGGTGCGTATTGAAACAAAGGAACGACTGCTAATCAGCAGTATCTGGCAAGTGAAACCAGATCCATTTTCATTACAACTGGGTAAAGGCTTCCAAATTACACAGGAACCTCTCACAGCAGATGCACAACAGAAACCCGGCTACACAAGTATAAAAAGTTTTATTTCAGGACCAAACGGCAGGACTGAGCTCGTTCCGGGTAAAGCCATTGACATCACTTCCGGCAAAACAACTTACACCTGTTTGCTGGAAATAAGCAACTACTTTAAACCCAACGACCCAGGAGAAGATGGAAAAGAGGGATATATTTTAAAAGTTGCCTTGCTGTTGAAATCTGTGAAGTGAGAATCCATTGCACAAAATAGTATTGACGATGGGAACCTGACAAGATAGATTGCTGGTCTATTAGCGTAATCTAGGATTACAGTCCTTTTGCGAGAATTTTTGTGGCAAACGCATCGATCATAATTCTATTCAATATTAAAATCTCATATCTTATGGCTACTTACAAAGTTCCGGGGGATTATACTACTATTCAGGACGCCATAGATGCGGCATCATTCAGCGTTGAGCGAGAAAATGCTATCGATATAGGTGTGCAATTCGAATATTATCCAAACATCGAGATCGGTGGCGCCTTTAGTGAAAACAGGCAGCTTACCATACGTCCTGATCCAGAGGTTGAGGGATTAAAACGCGCTACAATTGCCAACCGTTCTCACAATCAGCCAATCATCAAGATTGCTCCTGATGGCAATTTTCCCAGTTTTGTAAAACTGCAAGACCTTGATATCATTCGAGATGTTACAAATACCGAGGATCTAATCCAAATCTTTGACAGTTATAAAATTACCATTGAACGCTGCCGAATCGGATCAATATGGCCTTCAACAGGTGTTCCACAAAAAGCCAATTTACATATCAAGGATACTCTTGAGCTGGTAGTCAGAAATACAATCTTTTTTTCTTACCAACTTGGCACACTTGATTTTGGGATTTATATTGACTTTTATGCAAATCCTGAGAATCCTCCTCTCTCTGTTCTACTCTATAACAACATAGTGTCTGATTATAAACTACATGGTATCCATGTTATAACGGGTGGCGGGGATGAGTCATTGCTGTTATTGCGAAACAACGTTGTAGTAAACCGTAATACAGCTAATGGAACACACGCATTTTGGAGCAATGTTGCTGAATCGACAATAGTTGTATCAAGCCATAATACTGCTTTTGTAGGTGCAGAAGACGTGGAGGAGATGGTGGGTGTACAAGGGATATCAGGAGAAGGAAACGATGACTTTTTACGCCGCAATCGTGCCCGGATTGCGGCAGCGTTTGTCCGGCATACCTGGATACGTGACCCATTGGACGACCCCAACGTCAATTTCTTTCGGTTGATTCGTGGCGGCTCGTTGCACCATGAACCATCAGATACGGGGATAAATGTTTTTAATAGTTCACCCCATGAGAGGGACATTGCCATAACCGACGACATTGAAAAGGACTTGCGTCCAGCGGGTATTCCTGCCCATACTGATAGAGGGCCGGATCAAATAAGAGACGATGACAATTTTTTGGGTTTAGATTCTCTCAAATGGAGTCAATCTATCTTGCCGGGAGGCAAAGAAATAATTGGCCATATCGTATTGAATGGTTTGGCGCCTGAAGGTGGATTGAAGGTGACAATTACCTCAACCAACCCGGCTATCGTCCCGCCTGCGGATGTAATAATCGCATCTGGAACAAATTTCAATGCATTTAATATTAAAACTACGTCTGTTAAGACAGTAAAGAAAGGCAAGGTAATTGTTTCTTACCTCGGCGTAAGTAAAAGCAGGCTTATCACTGTACGCCCGATCGGTGTTGCATCTCTTAAATTTTCCTCTTATTCAGTGGCAGGTAGTAATGAAATCGACTGTTCTGTATTTCTCGAATTGGGAGCAGCGCCTGGCGCGATCAAAGTTACTTTAAAGAGCAGCAGTTCCAAAGTCATTGTGCCGAAGTCTGTAACTGTTCGTGCCGGCCAATTGTCTGCTACCTTCACTGTCAGGATAAAATCGGTCACAAAATCCGCATCTGCCGTAATCTCGGCTACAGCCAATGGTTTGAGTAAAAAGGTAACATTGAAGTTAAAATCAAAATAAATCTTCAAGCTCCATAAAATTCACAACTATGGAAATCCAATCAGATATAATTGTCTTTAGAAACGAAACATCACAAGAGCTCCACGGCGGCGATCAGTTCGAATTTCATTTTGAAAGGCCAAATGAAATTGTGGTAGACCCAGGTGACAACCCACCTTCATACGATTATTCTTTGCGATTTACGATTGAGGGCCTTACCCTTGACGAGGATCAAAATGAAGGCGGAATCCATTTAGACATGATTAATACACAGGAGCACCCTGATGTAAAATATAAAATCTTTAATGAGCGCCAACTGCAACCCTCTCAAATCGACGTTGTTATTACAAAAGACTTATTTGAATCTGGTATTAATACCCTTAGATTCAGGATCGATCAAGCTATTAGTAGTTTAACTTTATCCAATTTCATCCTCTGGTTTGGAAAACAGTCTTTCGGCGTAAACGTCAAAGCTGCGCCCTATTTTGCCAAGGGAGATGGAGCAACTGACGACCGCGAAGCCATTCAGAAAGCGATTGATGACCTTCATCATTCGCCTCGTGGAGGAGGTATTCTTTACTTCCCCGGAGGAGAGTATGTCATTGGTTCCCCCGGGCTTGTTATCCCTCGTGGGAACCAAAAAACGCTGATATTTCGAGGAGAAGGTGTTGTGGCCACTCAATTATACGGAGGTAATCTGGACTCCTTTACCCCCGTCATCCGCTACGAAGACACTGATGCACCTGCTACAAATCACCAATGGGAGGAAATGACTATTGGGCGCGGCGACCATGGGCCTGTTTTTATACATTCGAGTCATGGGGATCCGCAGCGTGCTGAGAGCTGTGTTTTCCGAAATATAAATTTCATAAGTGTTAGCGCGATCCCGCAACCCTATGATCTTGATTATGTAGACGGGCTGAATGAAGGGCAAGTGCCTGAAAACCTGAGAGAAGAGTTGAATGGTATCAAACTACCCCTTTCCTCAAATACTTACGTCGAAGTCGAACAAGCAGGATACAGGTGGAGAGTCGTGGATGTGAAACCTGGTGGAAGCAACGCCACAGAATTAGCCATACGAAAATCGGACAGAGATCAAAGCCTTCATATACATGTGGGCACCGGGCTGACGTTCAACCTTGAGCCAGGGTTGACGGAAGACTTAATTGAAAGTCTCGATGGCGTTCAACTATCAGCAATACCTGGCCTATTTGAACCGCATAATCAAAATCTTTCTGAAAATGCCATAATTGAAGTTATTAGATCAGGGAGCAGGTGGAAGATTATTGATGCCGCCAAGGAATATATTATTTGGAAAGTAGACGATTCAGATAATGTTGGAGAAAGTCGGCTCTTCGTTTACATTAGCCAAGCCATGACGCGCATCGAGGGAATGTTACACTGTGTACTTGACAACGTAGGTGTTAGGGGAGGCGTGACTGCCCTTAGACTGGATGGTTCTCACTTTACGACCATGGACCTCCACACGCTTGACGACTTTAGACAGGTGAATGCCGTTGACGTCATATGCGGCAATGTAACGATGATCAGCACTCGGATAGAGGCTTGCGACGGCGGTTTTGGTTTACGCCTTACTAAGGCCTCAAACGTCATATTAAATGGCGTTTGGTTCGAAGGCGAGTGGACTTCAAGGCAGATAGAAATTATGAAGAAATCGCATAACATTACGATTCTAAATCCTGCGTTCGGTCAGCCAACTCAAGATTATTGCATCGGCTTGCTGGTACATGGCGGCGCAGCGAATGTTAGGGTGATTGGTGGAGACGCAGGGGCAGACTTTAAAACATGTGGAGAACACAACTATATGTTGAAGGTTGAATCAGGCGCCAAACAAGTGCTTATAGAACGACTGAATGGACCAAAAGGCAAACCGGGCAACGATTCGGGCAGTAATTATTGGTTTGAAGATGGTGCTGTCGACGTGGTCATGAGACTCAATATAAACGGTGCGCAAGGCGATCGGACTAGTTATTCGGCAGGGCTATTCAATAACGACCAGCCAAGAGGAATACTCAATGTAGCTTCGTCCGATTTATTTTATATTAATGGAGGGGAGATAGATAATATTCGAGAAGGCTACGAAAGCCAAGTGATAAGATTGCTCTTCAGCAATGGCAACGCAACTGTCAGAAGTTGTACTGGAAACATCCGCCTAAGTAATAATGTCCACTTTATTTCGACTAAGAACGCCACCCTTTCCCTCATTTGCGACGGCCAAAACTGGTACGAAATAGGCCGGAGCAGCGGCGGCGAATGCCCACCTCGTCCAATTCCTCCTATTCCACAAGATGTATTGCCAAACGATTGGTTGGGGAAGGCGATAATAAGGATTAACGATTTTTGGATGCGATTGAGAAACTGGATCAGAGACATGCTGGTTCCGCCAAGGATTGGGTAAAAGCCAGGTATTTTCAATAACAATAAAAAAATAGACCAATGAAAAAAGTCATCAAACCCGGTATCCGCTTGTTGGAAATCTATTGCAATGAAGCAGATAGTAACCAGTACAAGCAATCACAGAACAATGGTGGTAGAATCGTGCTTCCCGTAATTCTCACCGTTTTACTGTTTTCTTCCTGCATAACTAATCTGAATATTGTAACGGTAAGTGCGCCTGCTATCAACTGCATTTTCGACTCGGATTGTAATGTTACAGCTAACGACACTTCTGATGATTTTGTACTGAGTGGAATGGCAGGAAGCGGATTCTTGCAGTCGCGTACTTTGCCAGTGGGAGAAGCCGGCACCCCCGGTGCAGGTCTTTATGCCTATGAATACCGTATTGATCTTAGACAAATGGCAGGTCTTACGCACCTGGAAGGAGTAAAAGAACTGAGCCTTGACTTTGGGCCTGTTTCTTCACTCGATTATAACGGTGACGGAAGCGCCGACGATGTTTATGTTATTACAGCAGGAGGATTAGGCACTGTGGCGCCCAGTTCGGCAGTAAAATCCGGCAATCGAATAATTTTTAAGTTTGGTACTAGTATCTATGCAGGAAATGCCCCCGGAAACGGACAGAGCTCCTTCTTTTTTGGAATAGCTTCAAGATCTCCGGCATACCCGGTAGAAGCCCATATTGTCGATACACAAAACAACAGTTATACGCTAGATGCCCGCGCTCCGAATTTTAATCCGTAACAGCGACGGCTATCTCTTCATTTATCGCCAGGCACAAAACTCCAAATCGGCGGCATAGACAGTACCTGCACCTTCAACTTCCGTGCTGATAATATTTTGCGCTCCAAAATTGGCGCCGCGTGCTATAATGTGATCGCTATCGCATTGGGGCTTAAGCCGAACCTGCAAACTTTGTCGCAAGCCTGGTCGCAATGGATGTCGAATCTATCCGCATGGATGAGACGAGTTATTGAAGAAGGGACTTTTCGACTGTAAGACTATACGACTGTACGATCCTTGTCGGTCGTTGAGCGGAGTCGAAACTCGACTTTGCGGCTGGCTACGGGGTGAGGTGGAAGAATAATATCCGCAAATCTTCAGCCGATGGCTGAAGATTATTTACGAGCCCCCCTTCCTCACTCCTCCGTCACCAAACTAATAAACGGCTTCACTGGCTGAAATGCTTCGGGCGAATAATAGCGAAGGAAAAAGGGCAGGTGTTTGTCCATAAAGTCGGGATCGGGCACTAAGGGGTGGTGCAAGTTTTTGAAGGAGTAGCGCGTTTGCAATAGGGTGATTAGATAGGATTCGCATTCAAGGAATACAAGATCAAACAGTTCTCTGGCTTCGTCCTTTGACAGAGAATTGGCTTGTAATAATTCTATAATGAGGGGAACTGCGGTGGAGGTGATTACGCCTCCGCCGGGGATATAACAAGCGGCTATTTGTCCTTTGTCATCATAAAGCGGCGATGGTTTATTGTCGTCTTTATCCAGCATTTTCATGAATTTATCGAAACTCTTCGAAGGCTGTTTATCCAGGGATTTCTTATCATTCCACCATTTCTGTTGAGCTTGAAAGGCTATTTCTGCATCTTTTCCATTTTCAAACAACACCAGGCGGTCGCCAAAATATTCGAAAAAACCTTGTTCGAGATCATCTGCCATAGACCGCAAATGCTGCTGTTGTTCTTCCGTCCACCCATAAAAAGGCGCATTGGCGATTTTGTACCGCATTCTTTCCAATTGCGTTGCATTAACATTCCATGCAGAGTAAGTACCGCTCAGCCACCAGGTTCCACACCAATTGACGATGGAAAAAGCGCCCGCTTCGGAGCCGGCTTTCATTTTTTTGGTATTGAGGTCTATGGAGTCGCGCCTGACCTTGAATACGCGATTGGTGTTAACTAGCTTGTAGTGATAATATTCGTCATCGCTACCTTCGTAGACAAATACTCCGAAAATTTTTTGGTTGAGCCTCCGAATGGCGGGTCGTAGTCGATCGTCGCAGCGCGCCAACGCTGCCAGCCATTGCGGAGTATCCATGGCGCCCCAGGAAGCTGTTTTTGCGAATAAATAATCGTCTTCCAGCGTATAGGCTAGTTTCCCTATGTCGCCTTGCCATTGCTTATTAAACGAATCTTTCTCTACCTCCTTCTCTAGTCTATCACGCATATCTTCAATATAAGACGGACCGAGCAGATAATTCTGCAGCGCCATCCACTTCAATCGTTTTTTGAGCTCGAAGAATGGGATGTCTTCGTCGATATCGAGGAATTGTTCGTAAAAATCGGTGACCGGCGCCTCATCAATATGTTCTTCAAAAAAAACATAGCAGAAGTCCGCAGCAAGCGCTATTGATTCAGCATAGGGCGATATTATTTTTTTTGACGTTTTTTCCAGGTGGTGCCATATGAGATAGGCAAAATCCTGTGGGTTGAGATATTCGGGGTCGTAGTTTTCCAAATCGTAAAACGGCAAAGCATAACCGTATAATTCCTGGTGTTTTTCCGTAAGCGCTCTCCATAACCCAATTTCGTTGGCAAAATCTTCAAAATGGCAGGTAAGCACAATGGAAAGCTTTTTTAATGCGTCGCGATCCCATATTCCTCTAAAATGATTATTGGGATCGTTGAAATACTCGAATACTTTCCCTGCTAATTTCAAATAATAATTATCGTAAGCCTGAAACAATTTGTACGGG
This sequence comes from Saprospiraceae bacterium, assembly GCA_016787505.1. Taxonomy (GTDB): domain Bacteria; phylum Bacteroidota; class Bacteroidia; order Chitinophagales; family Saprospiraceae; genus JABWBR01. Next base: position 16,469 of record JAEUUQ010000119.1, read on the forward strand.
CGGTAGACCAACCAATCGGCGGTGGTGAGGGGGCTATTGGATGGGCGTTTGAGCTTTGACATAACTTGTTTTGTTCAAAAGTAATTTTTATGCCTCGTATCACATAAGCGGGCGCAAAACCGGAAAATTTATGCATATTCCATTTGGCAGCTATGCCTCCGGCTTAACAGTATCGGCATGCGATCAGTGATATTGGTATTCCGGATTGATGAGTTCCAGCACATCGTCCTTATACCGGGTTTGGTTGGCGTAAGAGATCAGCTTTTCGTGGGCCAGCTTGCCAATAACGATAGCGGGGTGCACCTGGTATTGCTCTGCACATTCCTCAACTTTGGCAGGGGGCAGATATTTGGCGTAGGGCGATAATTGCTCCAATATTTCGGGGTGTTTCAGTTGGCGGGCGGCCAGGGCATTGGCTTCTTCCTCTATGTTATCTTTTTCCCCGTCATGGAGATTGTCGAGGATAAAAGGCGTAGCTTCGTCCAAATGTAGCAGTACGTGGGCTATTTCGTGAGCAAGGGTAAACCAGAAATGGTCGATCCGCTTGTACCTGCCGGTGTACACCAGCACAGGGTTGGCGCCCGAGAAAAATGCGGCGCCGTCGAGGTAGGTTTTTTGTAGATGGGGCAGCACAAAAAAGATGACACCGGCGGCTTCCAGAGCTTTAATGAACGCGTTTATACCATCTGTAGTGATGGAATAGCGATGCATTTGATCGTACAGGGTTTCGAGTTGTTTGCGCCGGTAGGGTCGGTGTGGTCGTTGGGCGGCTATGAGGGTGGCTTTGTGGTACCAGGTGAGGGCATAAGAGGCATTAAACGTATTGTAAGCATCCGATTTTCGGGTAAGGAAAGGAAGTTGGCGATCCAGTTGTGAAAAATCGAGCGAATGCCAACCCCAAAAATCAAGCACTTGTTGTTTTAAATCATTGGCATTGCTATAAGATTCCAACCAACCTTTTTTGATCATATCCTTGATTGGCATGCGCGCATAAATTGCGCCCTTCACATCGGCTTCTACTTCTTCGGGTGTCTTTTCCTGACGCAACCACAGGAGGTAGTCGGTGTTGAGGTTAACCCAGTATTGAACGGAAGTGCCAAAGATGTCGGCAAACAGGCGCGCATTGTCGAGCGTGAGCGGCTGCTGATCCTGGAGGATTTTATTGATATGCTTAGCTGACAAATTGGTTATCGCTGCCAGGTCTTCCTGCGTCCATTCGCGTTGTTCGAGTTGTTCCCGGATGAAATAGCCGGGGCCAAATTTTTTAGCGGCTCTGAGTTGATTTACGGATATCATGATTGGTTGGCTTAGTCTCCGTAGTGATTGGAAATCGTTTGTAATTGGCGATAAGTACTTCCATATCTAAAAATATTAAACAAATTTACGCATAAAAGGTAAAAACACAAATCAATATTTACTTTTCATGTAAATATCAACTTAGATAATAAAAAAACGGGATATTTGATTGAAATTGTTGTTTAAGCCTTCACTCCCTCCCCCCTTTCAATAACCCGCCCAAAGCCTGAAAAAACTGGTGTACCACGTCAACATCATCAACGGGGAGTTTGACGTAGGTGCGGCCGGTTTTTTCGTCTTTTTCGGTGATGCTTTCCACCAATTGTTCCGTGGCTTTGCGGTCGCTGAGGGTTTGGGCGAGGCGACCGAGGAAGCGCAGGCCGTCCTGGACGAGTTCCTGCGGTGCGGGCTGCCCTGAGGTGGAGGCGACTGCCTGGGCCGGCTCGGCAACCGGATTACCCGGCATTTCGTCTTCTTCAGCTTCGATAAGTTCTTCGGGTTGCACGGGCGGTTCGGGCAATGCCGCAGCGTCGGGCGCTTCGTCGGCGTCGGTTGTTTCGACGGGTATTTGCTCCAAATCGGGTTCCTGGGGCCCGCGGGTGATCACCTCTACCGATTCCATAAACTTGCGGAACTTGTCGTCACCCAGGAAGATGCTGTCGTCGCCGGCGTCAAGTACGCCGGAGGCCAGACTTTTTTTGAATTGTAATACGCCGAGCAGGCTGTGTTCTATGGATTCCTGGGCGATGAGGTTGATGATGTTCACGGGTTTGGTTTGGCCCATGCGATGGATGCGCCCGATGCGTTGTTCGAGTACGCCGGGATTCCAGGGTATATCGATATTGATAAGCCAGGCGGCGGCTTGCAGGTTGAGGCCTACGCCGCCGGCGTCGGTACTCAGGAAGACGCGCACCTCGGGGTCGTTGTTAAAATCGTAGTAGAGGTCGCCTCGTTGTTTGGCGGGCACATCGCCGTGCAGGTAGCGGTAATCGACGTCCAGTTCTTGTAGCATTTCAGCTACCAGGTTATTCATGCGCGCCCATTGGCTGAATATGACTACTTTTTCGCCTTCAATTTCGAGAATATCGCCCACGAGGTAGCGGAGTTCGTCAATTTTGGTTTGGTGGTTGGTAGTTTGATCGATGATGTAAGTACTGTCGCACACCATACGCATCATATTGAGGAAGCGCAGGAGGAGGTTGCGGTCCTGCTCGTCCAGAAAACCTAAGCGCCGCCATTTGGCGACTAATTTGGCTACCCCGTCGCCGTATTCGCTATGTAATATTTTTTGCTCGCGGGTCATGGGTACCACGAGGTTTTTATCGGTGCGGGAGGGGAGTTGGCTGAGCACTTCTTTTTTTGTGCGTCTGATCAGGCAATGGCTGAGGAGTTCGCGAATTTCGCTCAAATTGCGATAGCCGATCACCCTGCCGGTGTCGTCGGCTTGTTGGTAGCGCATAAAAAAGCGATGGCGGGGGCCCATGGCGAAGGGGTCGACAAACTGGGCCAGTCCATACAATTCTTCCAGGTTGTTTTCAATAGGCGTGCCGGTAAGCACGATAGCATACCGGCTGGGGATTCGCCGCACGGCCTGGGCTATTTTGGTGCGCCAGTTTTTGATGCGCTGGGCTTCGTCGAGGATGACCAGGTCGTAGCCCCCTTCTGACATGAATTGCCAGTCGTATAATGCGGCGTGGTAGCTGGCGATGGTATAAAACGGTTCTTCCTGGTGATAACAACGCCGGCGACTTAGGGCATTGCCTTCCACGACAAGGGTGTCATTTTGTCCGGTAAATTTTTCGATTTCGGTTTTCCACTGGTATTTGAGCGAGGTAGGCGCCAGGATGAGTACTTTGGAAATACCGTGTTCGCGGCGCAGTAGTTCGGCGCCGGCAATAGCTTGCACGGTTTTTCCCAGGCCCATTTCGTCACCGATGATCACCCGGCCATATTGGTAGGCAAATAACACGCCCTCCTCTTGATATCGAAAAAGCGGTACTTGCACGAGTCCGTCCAGAAAACGACGGCGCTCGGCAACCTTCATTTTTGCCAATTTGGCGCTGCGGCGTTGTTGTTCGCGCAATTCGAGGATGCGCTCCAGGGCGTCGTCGTAGCAACGGCAGGAGGGGGCTATTTGGCGGACCTTGTACCAGAATAATTCAAAATTGGCCAGCCCCTCTGGGGTGAGGCGTTTGTCAGCATCGAAATAAGTGGATGCCAGTTCACGCAATTCCGCCTCGGCTTCTGTTCCAATGCGCAGACAGATGGCCCTGTTGTCGAGATAATCGACGTAAATGGAGGAGTAATCGCGGTGAACAGGAATTTTGAGCTGGCGTTTTTTACTGCGTTTAGCCACATCCAGCAGCACGGCTTCAATGTGTTTGCAGGTGCCTAATTGGTTGATTTTAAAATCAAAACAGCTACAGAAATTATGGCCGGGATCGGCGCTGCGCAGGGCTACTTTGTAGGCATTGTTGTTTTCGGGGTTGGTTACTATATAATCGGCAAATACGATTTCATCGGTCATCTTTTTTACGAAAAAGCGATTATTGGCGGCAAATTGCCGGCGCAGGGCGATCTGCCAGTTGTCTGTATCCATATCGCCGGGTTGCCGGTGGTATTGCACTTCGGCTTTCTTTTTTGTCTTTTTGGCTTTGACTTTGGCACTGGGAGAGCCTGCTGCTGTTTTTTCTTTTTTTGCCATGATGCAGAGGAGGATAGTGATGGGAATGGCGTAAAGATATAGAAAAAAGAAATGATAGCGAAAGAGAAGCTATTATACGAAAAAAGGCCACCGATCGGTGGCCTTTAGTGGGCGCAGAAGGATTCGAACCTCCGACCCTCCCGACCTGCCGGTCGGGATGCTCTAAACCAGCTGAGCTATGCTAAAGAAAAAAAGAAAGAATATAGAAGAAAAGACACAAACAAAAAAGGCCACCAAACGGTGGCCTGTGGTGGGCGCAGAAGGATTCGAACCTCCGACCCTCTGCTTGTAAGGCAGATGCTCTAAACCAGCTGAGCTATGCGCCCTTTTTATTAAAGCGAGGCAAATATAGAACGGTTTGCAATCTAATACAAGTGTTTGAGCCTAATATTTTTTTGTTTTAATTTATATAATTTATAATCAATGACATACAAAGTATTAAATAGTTATATTTGACGAATTATCCAGCTTATCCGATCTTTACATCCAAACCATACCCAACATGAAAAACATCATCATCTGCTGCGACGGCACTAGCAATGATTTTGGCGACAGAAACTCCAACGTCGTGAAGCTGTTTTCGGTACTGGCAAAAGACCAAATCCGGCAAATAGTATATTACGACCCCGGCGTGGGCACCCCCAGCACGTACGATGCCTTTAACCCGGTTACCAAAAAGCTGATGTATGCCTTCGGGCAGGGTTTTGGGTATGGACTCAGCGACAATATCATGGACGCCTACCGCTTTCTGATGCAGTGTTACAAGGAGGGCGACCGGGTATACCTCTTCGGCTTCAGCCGGGGCGCTTATACTGTCAGAGCCGTCGCGGGATTACTGCATACCTGCGGATTGCTCTACGACCATAACGAGAACCTGGTGTCGGAGGCCATGCGCATTTATCACGATAGGGGGACCAAAATTGCAGACAGGTTTAAGAAAACGTTCTGTCGGCCCTGCCCAGTATATTTTCTGGGGTTGTGGGATACGGTGACTTCCGTGGGCAGGTTATACAACCCATTGCTTCTACAGGCGACAACCAATAACCCCGATGTAAAGATCATCAGGCATGCTATTGCCATCGACGAACGGCGGGCCTTTTTTCGCCAGAACCTTTGGGGGAACAAGCACGAAGAAATGCAAGATATTAAGCAAGTGTGGTTTGCCGGGTCGCATTCCGATGTGGGAGGATCTTACCCGCTTGATCGAAGCGGGCTCAGCAATATCTCGCTGGAATGGATGATCGCGGAGGCGATGGATAAAGGAATATTGATTGATGATTTGGCGGAAGCCCGTCAAGTCGTCGGCCATATTTCCAACCCGGAGCTTCAAGACATTAATGAAGAATTGAAAGGAGGGTGGTATATCGCCGAAATCTGGCCCAAACTAGTGTGGGTAAAGCGTCTTCAAAAAGGCGGCAAGTCGCAGTGGAAGTCAAAACCTTATCTCAATCTGGGCCGCCCACGATTTATTACCAGCGATGCTACGCTCCACGAATCGGTGCTGTTGCGCCTGCAACAACGACCGGATTATCGGCCGAAGAATTTGCTAAGGAAAATTGAGGTGGCTGAGGTCGCCAAGCGCCACCCCGTGGAGCCGTGGAAGAGGCTGTAGGGCGATTTGGCGGGGGGCGATTTTTAGAAAGATGATATCAATACGGTATGATATATCTCAAACTACTAGCCGTGGCCTGCGTGTGGGGCGGCACTTTCATTGCCACGCGCATGGCGGCATTGGTGGTAGGACCATTCGAGGGCGCCTTCTGGCGATTTTTGTTTGCTACAATGGGATTGTTGGGGGTAGTAGCGCTCACTAATACCAAGCTACCCAGGCTGACGCCGGTGCAGTGGCGGTATCATATTTTGCTGGCGCTATCGGGTATTGTGGTGTATAATTTTTTCTTTTTCAGCGCATTAAAGCTAATTCCTGCCAGTCGGGCTTCGCTGCTGGTATCGCTCAACCCCACCATCATCCTTTTCTCTTCGGCTTTTTTATTTGGCGAGCCTTTAAAATTCACAAAAATTCTTGGGGGGTTGTTGTCGCTGTTTGGGGCGGTGGTGGTAATTGCGCGCGGCGACCTGGCGCATATTTTCGATCATTTCGGGCAGGGCGAATTGCTGGCGCTGGGGTGCCCAACCTCCTGGGCAGTATACACTATTTTACAGCGAAAGATGTCTTTTTCCATTTCGCCGTTGGCGTCTACCACCTACACTTGTTTGCTGGCTATGGCGGGTTTATTGCCGCTGGCTTTGTATGAAGGATTTCATGCTTCGGCTATTCCCCTTAATGTATGGGCTGCCCTGGCATTCCTGGGGCTATTGGGCACTGTACTTGGATTTGTCTGGTATGCCGAGGGCATCCAAACCATCGGCGCTACGCGCACGTCTATTTTCAACAACCTGGTGCCTGTATTCGGTGTGCTTTTTTCGGTATTGTTACTTCACGAGAGCATTAATGGAGCAGTAATTGTGGGAGGTGCATTGGTAGTGGCGGGAGTAGCGCTAATTCAAATTTCGAATTTTGGATTTCGGAATGCGGATTGATCTTAAAAAAATCCGCATTCCGAAATCCGTAGTAAGCTCATTTCGACTCCGCTCAATGACCGTCAGAGGATTCTTTGCCGTTCGTTGAGCGGAGTCGAAACGAACATTCCTGACAATCCGCATTCCGAAATCCGCATTCCGAAATCGCTAAAAATCGTCGTCGTACATACCGCCGCCACCGGGCATGCCGGGAGCGCCGCCGGGTGCGGTTTTCTTTTTCGGCTTCTCGTTGATAGCGCAATCGGTAGTGAGCACCATACCTGCGATAGAAGCGGCATTTTCGAGGGCGATTCGGGTTACCTTCGTGGGATCTATCACGCCGGCTTTTTTCAGGTCCTCGTATTTGTCGGTGCGGGCATTGTAACCATAGGCGCCCGTGCCGTTGAGCACCTTTTGCAGCACCACCGAGCCTTCTGCGCCGGCATTATCGGCGATAGTGCGCAGGGGAGATTCGAGGGCTTTGCGGACGATCTGGATGCCAATCGTTTCGTCTTCGTTGGCGCCTTTCAAATTGCGGATTATGCTGATGGCGCGAACCAGTGCCACGCCGCCGCCGGCTACGATACCTTCTTCGATAGCGGCACGGGTAGCGTGCAGGGCGTCATTCACGCGATCTTTTTTCTCTTTCATCTCCATTTCGGTAGCTGCGCCGACATAGAGTACGGCCACGCCGCCGGCGAGTTTAGCCATGCGTTCCTGGAGTTTCTCGCGGTCGTAGTCGGAAGTCGTGTTTTCGATCTGTTGTTTGATCTGATTCACGCGGGCTTTCACCTGTTCGGCGTCGCCTTTGCCGTTTACGATCGTCGTGTTGTCTTTGTCGATCGATATCTTTTCGGCTTGTCCCAACTCCTGTATCGTGGTGTTTTCGATTTTGTAACCTTTTTCTTCGCTGATCACCGTACCGCCGGTAAGGATGGCGATATCTTCGAGCATAGCTTTGCGGCGATCGCCGAAACCCGGGGCTTTTACTGCCACGATCTTGAGGCTGCCGCGCAGGCGGTTAACAACAAGGGTACCTAGTGCCTGGCTTTCCACGTCTTCAGCAATAATCAGCAGGGGGCGGTTCATGCCCACTACTTGTTCGAGCAGGGGCAGAATATCCTTCATATTCGACAGCTTTTGGTCGGTGAGGAAGATGAAGGGATTTTCATATTCGGCGATCATATGCTCCGGATCGGTCACGAAGTAGGGCGAAAGATAACCGCGGTCGAATTGCATACCGCTCACTTCTTCCACATAGGTTTCGGTGCCTTTGGCTTCTTCCACAGTGATCACTCCGTCAATCGTGACGCGTTTCATAGCGTCGGCGATGAGTGAGCCGATCTCGTCGTCGTTGTTGGCGGAGATAGCGGCAACTTGTTTAATCTTCTCGAAATCGTTTTTGATTTCTTCCGATTGCTTTTTCAGGTCGGCGACTACCTTATGCACTGCTTTGTCGATACCGCGTTTGATATCCATAGCGCCCGCTCCGGAGGTCACATTCTTGAGGCCGTCGGACACGACAGCCTGGGCGAGCACGGTAGCAGTAGTAGTGCCGTCGCCGGCGATGTCGGCGGTTTTCGAAGCCACTTGCTTGATCATTTGGGCGCCCATATTTTCGGTGGGGTCTTCCAATTCGATTTCTTTGGCTACGGTCACGCCGTCTTTAGTGACCTGTGGTGCGCCGAAGCTTTTTTGGATGACCACATTGCGGCCTTTGGGCCCCAGCGTAACTTTTACGGCATTGGCGAGTTTGTCGATGCCGGCTTTGAGTTTTTCCTGGGCGGAAATATTAAATGTAATGTCTTTGGCTGCCATTTGTATGTTAAATTTTAAAGTAAAATAACGAGTATGTCTTCTTCGCGCATGATGAGGTATTCCTCCCCTTCAAGTTCCACGCGTTGGCCGGCGTATTTGCCGTACAAAACGGTATTGCCCACTTTTACGGTAAGGGCATTGCCCTCTTTGCC